>NZ_JBEYHA010000022.1:0-95635 GCF_040635075.1 Nocardiopsis sp. NPDC007018 | reverse complement strand
GCGCGGTGCGCACCGTGGCGGGGCGCCGACACGAACGGACGGGTGTCGGCGTGTGAACGGGCCCGGGCGGTCGGCCTGTCCACCGTGAACAGCGCCGAGCTGGAGAACCTGTGCATGTCCTCCCTGTGGGACCTGCCCATCGGCGAGGCGACCCTCGTCATCAACGCCGGGGGAGGAACCTCCGGTGCGCGGGCGGTGGTGTCACAGGTCGGAGCACTGCCCCGCGACGGAGCCCGTGACGTCGTTGGCCGCGCCGAAGTCGGCGACGGCCCGGCTGTTGCCGGAGCAGGCCAGCGAACCGCGCACGGTGTTCGCGGCCATGACCGGCCCGTATCCCTCGTCGCCGCCGGTCCAGCTGGCGGCGGGGACCTGGGTGTTGTCGTTCAGCGCCAGCGAGCCGGAGAACGCCGAGCCGAGGAGCGTCACCTCCGACGTCGTGCCGGTGATCGACACGGCGCCGTTCACCTCGGTGCCGGAGAGGCGGACGGTGTGGGCGCCGGAGGCGGTCAACCCGCCCCGCACGGAGCCGCCCCGCACCACCAGGGACGCGCCCTCGGCCACGGTGACGCCTCCGCGCACGTCGGCGCCGTCGAGGCAGACCACGCCCTCGTCGACGTCCAGTCCGCCGTTGACCCTGCCGGTGACGGTCTCGGCGCACTCGAGCTCCGTGCCGGGCATGACCGTCGCCCGGAACGACTCGGCGCCGCCGATGTTGCCCGCGGAGTCGATCGCCCGGTGTTCCACGGTGTGGGTGCCCCAGCCGGGCTCGTGGGAGTCCACCTCGAAGACCGCCATGGACAGGCCGCCGCTGCCGAGGCTTCCGTAGACGAGGTCGTCGACGTTGGTGCCGTCCGGGGTGAAGCGGAACGGCGCCCCGGAGTCCTCGGGCCAGCCGTAGTAGTGGTGCCAGCCGTCACCGTCGACCCGGAACTCGCCGACCACGTGGCCCTCGCCGTCGTCCTCGGGGGACAGGCGCATGGAGAACTCGTTGAGGAACAGGTGGTGCTCGCCGCCGGAGACGGTGGCCGCGGCCTCGGAGAGTTCGCGGGGCGCGGTCGGGTCGGTGGCGTCCACCGTCCAGGTGAGCGACTCTGAGTCCGAGCCCGCGGGGTCGGTGACGGTCGCGGTCAGGACGTGGTCACCGGCCGACAGGTCGAACGCGCCCAGGTCGAGGGTGCGTCCGTCCGCGGAGGTGGACACGGTCTCCCCGTCCAGCTCCCACGCGACCTCCATGAGGCGGTCGGTGGGGCGGGTGGTCTCCGCGTAGACGACCTCGGTGGCGCTGACCGCGCGCTCGGTGTCGCGGTGGCGGGTGAATCCGGCCTGGGCCTCGACCGGCTCCTGGGCCGCGCCCACGGTCCAGGTGCGTGTCTGGGTCATCGCGGGGGAGTCGCGGATCGCCGGGTCGCGGACGAACTCGGTGGGGTCCTGCACCCGGACGCTGATCCGGGTGCCGGCGTCCAGGTCGAGCCCGGCCAACTCCAGGCCGCGTGCTCCGGAGGCCTCGGCGAGTTCCTCGCCGTCGACCGTCCAGGTGTAGTCCAGCTCGTGGTGGACGGGGTGCGGTCCCTCGACCCACACGGCGTCCTCGGCGCCCACCTCGCCCTCGGGAGTGGAGGAGACCGGCAGGGTCGCCTGGTCGCGCAGTCCGGAGATGCGGCGGGTCATCACCTCGCGTCCGACCTGGTCGAAGTAGTAGCCCAGGGTCTTGAGCATCGAGTGGTTGCTGGGACGCCACACTCCCTCGGAGTGGTAGAGGCCGCCCTCGTGCCCGTCGGCGTCGGCCGCGCCGATCACGCCGCCCGACTCGCTCTCCTCACCGAGCCAGCGCCACCACTTGGCCTCCTCTTCGAGCATCCGCTCGGAGGACATCAGGGTGTGGTGGGCCGAGGTGGGTTCGGCGCCGGTGTAGCGGCCCAGGCTGGTGTCCCGGAAGTAGTAGGGGTACTCGTCCTGGAGCCCGCCCAGGGAGTGCGCCAGCTCGTGCGGGCTGATCAGCGCGGAGAGGGCGTTGCCGGAGGAGGCGGTGGCCAGGCGTCCGCCCGCGCCTCCGTAGGTCTCGCTGTTGGCCAGCGCCAGGATCTGCCGGTTGTTCGCGGGCACGCCGGGGACCAGGTCGGCGGCGGCGTTGGCGGCCGACGCGTCCACGGTCAGCAGGCGTTCCAGGGCCGACTCGTCGCAGCCGTTGAAGAAGCCCATGCCCAGGGCGGTGTCGCGTTCCTCCCAACCGTGGGCCGGGTCGCAGTCCACGCCGGACTCCGCCGAGGGCGTCTCGACGAGGTAGACGTTGAAGTAGTTCCGGTAGGAGCGGAACGGCTCGATGCTCCACTGCACGTTCAGGTGCTGGTCCACCTGCTCGCGGAAGAGGGGCATCTCCTCTTCGGTGTAGCCGTCGCCGAGCAGGACGAGGTTGAACCGTTCGGAGGGGTCTCCGGTGACCTGGAGGGGCACCACGGAGGCTCCGTCCAGGGCGGAGGCCTCGGCGGGGGCGTCCGTGACGTCGAGCACGGCGGCTGTGGCCAGCAGGGACAGGGCGGCCAGGGCCGCCGCGGATCTGCGCAAGGGGTGTCCTTCTGATTCAGGGGATGCGGGGGATGTTTGCCGGGAAGCGTACAGACGTTCGCGTGGCGTCTACCAGGGAAAGGGCCATAAGCACTTCGATAACGCGCACCTCCAACGACTTCCTCACCTCGGCGCAGAGCGTCACGGTCACCATTCCCGCGCACGCGGGCCAGTTCAGCGAGCGCGGGTTCGGAACCGGGTTCTGGGTCCGGGTCGGCTGACCCGGGACCGGGCGGAGCCGCGAGGTCGCGAGGGCTCCGCCCGGCCGGGCTCAACCGCGCGGGCGCGGCCGCCGGGGCGCCTTCAGGACGGCCAGTCCCAGGGCCAGCACCACCAGCCCCGCCCAGGAGACCAGGGGAAGGCGCTCACCCAGCAGGGCCACGCCCAGCAGCGCCGCCACGGCGGGTTCGGCCAGGCTCAGCGTGGTCGCCGTGGACGCGGAGGTGTACCGCAGGCCCACACCGAACAGCCAGTAGGCGAGGAAGACCGTGAACAGGGCCAGGTGCAGGGCGACCAGCGCGCCGCTCACGGTCGCCAGCCAGGCGGTCCCGGCGACCAGCACCACGGGCAGAACGAGGAGGCCGCCCCCGGCGAACATCGACCCCATGACCGCACCCGAGGTGTGCCCGCGCCGGATGAGCCGCTGGGCGATGATCGCGTACAGCGCGTACGAGAACCCGGCGAGCAGCGCCAGAAACACGCCCGTGGCGTTGGTCGGAGCGGGGACCCCGGCCAGCCCGGGCCCCAGGACCAGCACCGCGCAGCCGACCACCGCCGCCGCGGTGGCGGTCACCCAGCGGGCGGTCGGCCGGGTCCGGTCCGCGCACCAGGCGAGCAGCCCGGAGAAGACCGGGGCGCTGCCCAGGGTGATCACGGTGCCGACCGCCACCCCGGTGCTGGCGACGGCCGGGTAGAACGACAACGGATACCCGGCGACCGCAACCGCACCGAGGAGGAGCGTCCACCGCGTGCGGGTGTCCGCACCGGTGACCAGGGCCATGGAGCCCCGGCTGGCGAGGAAGAGCAGGAGCCCGCCGAGGACCAGACCGGCGGAGCCGATCGCGGCCGGGTGGGCTCCGTCGGGAGCGAAGGAGCTGGCGGTTCCGGTGGTGCCCCACAGGACGGCGGCGCCGAGGATGGGCGGCGCGCCGCCGGTGAGTCGGGGCCGGGCCGTCGTGGTGGGGTTGTTCTGGTCTGGCATGTGCGTACCTTCCGTCTGGACGCCTGGAGAGGAGTTCGTCGACGGGCGCACGACGGACGGGGCCGCTCACCGGTGCGGTGGGGCCTCGTAGCTCGGGGTGGTCAGCGTGTGCGCCCGGTCAGGCGGACAGCGGCGGAAGGACCCGGTGCCAGTAGGTGTTCATCCCGCCACGGTAGCGTGCGCCGTCGGGTCAGCGGCAGACGGGGGGCCGCCAGTCACCGTCGGGCGGGAGCGGAGGTCCGTACCAGGAGTCCGCTTCCCAGTCCGGGCCGGGGACCGCCCCGTCTCCGGTGAGGGGGAGTTCCAGAAGCTCCGCCAGCTCCTCGGTGGGGGTGTCGGCGGAGACCAGGGTCTCCCAGTGCTCGTCCACGACGGTGGCGACGTCCTCCGGGGGCAGCTCCAGCAGCGCCCGCGTCAACCGCAGGTCCAGGGGCGAGGGCTGGAACCGGGGCAGGAAGGCCTCCACCGCCCACCTGCTCTCCGCGGCCGGAATCTTTCCGGCGCCGGAGACCAGCCAGGCCCCCACCACGATCCTGGCCTGTCCCGAGGCCTCGCACCAGGGGTCGTACAGGCGGGGCAGGCCCAGGACGTTCGAGGTGAAGTCGGAGACCAGATCGTCATGGTGGTAGCGGGCCCCTGGCTCCCAACTGTCGAACAGGAGAACCGTTCCGCGCGGAGGAAACGGTTCGTCGGTGCGTGGGAACTCCAGCGCGCCGGGCTGGAACTCGCGCACGTCGCGGCGCAGGTGCTGGGAGCCCTGCCACACCGTGGGCATGCTGTCCCGCGCGCGTTCCGGTATCCGCTCCACGGTCGGCGCGAGCGCGGCGTGCCAGTAGTCCACCCAGGAGTCGTACCCGGGCAGCGGGCAGTAGGTGACGCCCTCCCGGACCCGGCACGGGTCGGCATCGGCGCCGTACACCTCATGGTCGGTGAAGGGGGTTTCGTAGGTGTAGGAGCGCTGGGCGTGCACGTCGACGCTCACCATCCCGGCGAGCAGTAGTGCCGCCACGCCGACGGACGCGGGCCCTACGAGCCGCGTGTTCCTCTTGCGGGCCAGCGCGACCGTGAGGAGGAGGGCCGCCAGGAACACGACGTGCAGCAGGGATACCACACCGAGCCGGGTCACGGAGGGCTCGTCGACGGGCAGCGGGTCCAGTAGCCAGCGGGCCAGCTCGTTCAGGCGCCGTAGGAGCTCCTCCGCCCGCGCCCCCATGGACGTGACCGTGTACAGCAGGTACGCGGGGATGAGGAGGAGCAGCAGCACGAGGGGGGTGTAGGAACGGGTCCAGACCGCGCTGACCAGTGCCCCGATCGGCCCGCACCAGCTCAGGACGACCAGTGCCGCGACGGCGAACGGGCTGGCCGTCCCCGCGATCGGCTCGGGGCCCCTCAGGGCCAGATGGGCGATCAGGAGACCCGCGCACACCGAGGTGACCAGGACGGACGCCAGGAGCACCGACACCAGGCGGGCGCGTGCCGTCAGGGGTGGGGCGAAACCCTCCGAGTACCGCACCTCTCGGAGCGCGGGGAAGGTCGTGACCGCGAACATCACCGCGGACATCCCGACGATCTGGATTCTGACCTGGCTGATCAGATCCTTCCAGGTCGGGAGCGCAGGGTAGTAGGAGGAGGACGCCAGCACGACCAGGGTGGCGGGTACCAATGCGAGGAACACCGGGCTCAGCAGGAGGTGCCGCAGGTTGAACCGGGTCAGCGCCAGGAACGTCGGGACCCGGCTCACCGGGTGGTGCCCCGTGCCCCGGTGAGGAGGAGGTAGGCGTCCTCCAGGGAGGGCTCGACCGGGACGCGGGTCGTCGAGTCCGGGTTGTCCGCTCTCTCGGGGACGAGCACGCGGTACCGTCCGTCCGCCAGGCGCCAGGAGGTCACGCCCCGCTCGGGGCGCACACCCTGTTCCCACACCCGCCCGCGCGCACGGGCCACCAGCTCCCCGGGCGTGCCGTCGAAGATCACCCGGCCCTGGTCCAGGCACAGCACCCGGCGGCACAACGCGGAGACGTCCTCGATCTGGTGGGTGGAGAGCACCACCGTGCTGTGCACCGCGAGTTCGGAGACCAGGTCGCGGAAGCGGATGCGCTGTTCGGGATCGAGCCCGACGGTGGGCTCGTCGAGCAGGAGCAGTTCCGGATCGCCGAGCAGCGCGGCAGCCAGGCCCAGGCGCTGGTGCATCCCGCCGGACAGGCGTCGCACCCGGCTGTGCCTGCGGTCGTACAGGTCGACCCGGCGCATGGCGCGGCGGACCTCGTCGTGGCGTGCCCGGCGCCCGCCGAGTTCCTTGAGCACCGCCACGTAGTCGAGCAGGCCGAACACCGTGAAGTGCGGGTAGAACGTCGGGACCTGCGGCAGGTAGCCCATCCGGCGGCGGATCTCGGTGCGGTCGGCGGCCCGCTCGGGGTCGCGTCCCAGCACCCGCATCCGTCCGCCGGTGGCGTCCAGGTCGGTGGCCAGGCAGCGCATCAGCGTGGTCTTGCCCGCGCCGTTGCGCCCGAGCAGCCCGGTCACTCCCGGCCCCAGGTCGAGGTCGATCCCGTCCAGGGCCCGGCGCGTGCCGTAGCTGCGGACCAGGCCGCTCACGCTGACCCGGTTCCCGGTCGCGGGCCCGCCGACGGTGGTGCCGGTGCTCACGCGGTCCTCACCCGGATCAGGATGATCCCGGCCAGTACCGCGAACACGGTCGCCCAGCTGGCCTGCGCGGCGGGGGAGAACAGCAGCAGGGGGTCGAGGCCGTCGGCGGAGCCGAGGAGGAACAGGGCGAGAAGCCACGCGGAGCCGACCACCCCTCCGGCGGCCGAGAGGGCCATCCAGCGGCTCAGCGCCAGGCACCCGGCCACCATGGCCAGCGCGGGCAGCAGCCAGAAGACCGCCTCCGCCAGTGACGTGACCGAGGGCATCAGGAACGCGGCCGAGGTGCACAGGACCAGGGCCGGGACCAGCACCGCGGCGGTGCGCAGGAACAGGAGCCGGTATCCGGCCAGGGGCGTGACGGAGGTGAGGGTGTGCGCGGGGTCCACCCCGCGACCGTAGGCGAGGGCGACCCCGATCAGCGGAACGACGGGCGCGGTGAAGGAGAACAGCAGCGAGCCGCGCGGTACCTCGTGCGCGACCACCAGCGCCATGGCCAGCACGAGCACGGTGGCGCCCAGCCAGGCCCGGTAGAGCTGCGGGGTGGCGGCCAGGAGCTTGGCGGTGTTCTCGCGGAGGCCGACGGCGGTGAGCGCGCGTTCGACCAGGCCGCGCCTGGGCTGGTCCACGATGTCGCGCAGGTCGGCCCAACTGCGGTCCAGCCACTCCTGGTCGGCGGGCAGCAGGGAGCGGCAGCGGGCGCAGTGGGTCAGGTGGGCCTCGGCGGACATGGCGGTGACGTCGTCGGCGGTGTGCGCCGCGTACCGGTGGAGTTGGTCGTGGGTCAGGTGCCAGCTCATGTGGTCAGTGCCTCCCGTAGCCGCGCCTTGGCGCGCATGACCCGTGTCTTCACGGTTCCCTCGGGTATCTGGAGGATCTCCGCCGCCTCCCGCACGGTCAGGCCGTCGAGGACGGTGGCCTGGATCGCCGAGCGCAGTTCGGGGGAGAGCTGGTGTAGGGCGGCGCCCAGGGGGCCGTGCTCGATGTTGAGCAGCACGGTGTCCTCGGCGGAGGCGTCGCCGATCGTCTCGTACGGTTCGGGATCGTTCTCGGCGATCCACCGGTTGGCGCGTTTGCGCAGTTGGGAGATGAGTTGTCGGATCGCGATGGTCCACAGCCAGGCACCGGCGTCGCTGTCACCCGGGCGGGGGGTGAACGAACCGGCGTTGCGCCACACGGCGAGGAAGGTCTCCTGGAGCGCGGCGTCGAGCTGGTCGTTGTCGGAGCAGCGGTAGCGCAGGCGGGTCCGTAGCCAGGGAGCGTGTCTGCGGTGCAGGATCTCCAGGGCGTCGGTCTCCCCGGCGGCGACGGCGGACAGCAGTACGGGGTCCGTGCTGTCGGGGCCGTAGGCGGGTGCGCGGCGTCGCGCGCGGCGGAGAAGCTTCACGTGGGGTGCTATCGCGGGTCGGGGGCGGAACGGTTCGGGTGGGGGGAGGGCCGGGGCCGGTCCGCCCTGACCTCGGCTTTTCCACAGTACCCGCGCGGCGGTTTCCGAACGGTCGGTGCGGTGGGAGAAAATGGGGCGTATGCGCCTGAGGATCTTCCTTGAACCCCAGCAGGGGGCCACCTACGAGGACCAGCTCGCCGTCGCCCGGGCCGTCGAGGACCTGGGTTTCGAGGCCCTGTTCCGGTCTGATCACTTTCTGTCCATGGGCGACCACGTCAGCGGGCTCCCCGGTCCGACCGACGCGTGGATCACCCTGGCCGGGTTGGCGCGGGAGACCTCCCGTATCCGGCTGGGCACCCTGATGACGGCGGCGACCTTCCGCCACCCCGGTCCGCTGGCGATCTCCGTCGCCCAGGTCGACCGGATGAGCGGCGGCCGGGTCGAGTTCGGTTTCGGCGCGGGGTGGTTCGAGGAGGAGCACGCGGTCTACGGCATCCCCTTCCCCGACTCCGCCCGGGAGCGGTTCGACCGCTACGAGGAGCAGCTCGACATCATCACGGGGTTGTGGTCCACCCCGGTGGGGGACACCTTCCGGTACGAGGGCAGGCACTTCCGGCTGGCGGAGGGCCCGGCTCTGCCCAAGCCGCAGCAGGGGCCGCACCCGCCGGTGCTGATCGGCGGCACCGGCGCCAAGCGCACGCCGAGGCTGGCGGCCAAGTTCGCGGACGAGTACAACGTTCCGTTCTGCTCTCTGGAGGAGACCGAGGCGGCCTTCGGACGTACCGCCGAGGCCGTGCGTGCGACCGGGCGCACCGCGCCGATCGTGTACTCGGCGGCGCAGGTGCTGTGCGCGGGGCGGGACGAGGCCGAGGTGTCCCGTCGTGCGGCCCGGATCGGCCGCGACGTGGCGGAGCTGCGTCAGAACGGCCTGGCCGGGTCTCCCGAGGAGATCGTCGACCGGATCGGCCGCTTCGCGCAGGCGGGTGCGGAGAGAATGTACCTGCAGCTCCTGGACCTGGCCGACCTGGACCACCTGGAGCTGGTGGCGTCGGCGGTGGCACCGGCGCTGGACTGACCGGCGGTGCCCGGGAGGAGGGGCGCGGGGGCGGACGGGGGTGTGGCGCCGCGCCCGATAACTTGATATCGAGATACAAGTTAGATACCTTGACATCAAGATAACAGCGGGGGTTCCCCCGTCCCGCTCCCGGTTCGGGCCTGTGAGGTCGACCGCTTTTCGACGGCACGTCCCGGGCCCGTGAGTGTGCGCGGCCCACCGGCCGCGACCGGTGACGATGTGGCGTCGTCGCAGGTCAAAGCGGCCCTGAAGGGTGGCACCGGTGGTGAGGGGGCGCGTTCGCGTCCCCCGCGCCCCGGCGATCCGGTTAGGGCGGCCTCAGTAGGTCCCGCGTCCGGCCCATGGGGCAGGATGCTGGGGACAAAGTGGCGAGATCAGGAGGCAGACACCGTGTCCGCGAACAGCTTCGGCGCCCGTGACACGTTGCGCGTTGGCGACGAGTCGTATGAGATCTTCCGGTTGGACGCCGTCAAGGGCTACAACCGACTTCCCTACAGCCTGAAGGTGCTGCTGGAGAACCTCCTCCGCACCGAGGACGGCGCGAACGTCACCGCAGAGCACATCACGGCCCTCGGCAACTGGGACGCCAAGGCCCAGCCCAGCCAGGAGATCCAGTTCACCCCCGCGCGGGTGATCATGCAGGACTTCACCGGCGTCCCCTGCGTCGTCGACCTCGCCACCATGCGCGAGGCCGTCCGCGACATGGGCGGCGACCCGGACAAGATCAACCCGCTCGCCCCCGCCGAGCTGGTCATCGACCACTCCGTCGTCGTGGACCTCTTCGGCCGCCCCGACGCCTTCGAGCGCAACGTCGAGATCGAGTACGAGCGCAACTACGAGCGTTACAAGTTCCTGCGCTGGGGCCAGACCGCCTTCGACGAGTTCAAGGTCGTCCCGCCCGGTACCGGTATCGTGCACCAGGCCAACATCGAGCACCTCGCGCGCGTGACGATGGACCGCAAGGGCCAGGCCTACCCCGACACCTGCGTCGGTACCGACTCGCACACCACCATGCAGAACGGCTTGGGCATCCTGGGCTGGGGCGTCGGCGGCATCGAGGCCGAGGCGGCCATGCTTGGCCAGCCGATCTCCATGCTCATCCCGCGCGTGGTCGGCTTCAAGCTCACCGGTGAGCTGCGTCCCGGCACCACCGCCACGGACCTCGTGCTCACCATCACCGAGAAGCTGCGCGACCACGGTGTGGTCGGCAAGTTCGTCGAGTTCTACGGCGAGGGCGTCGGCTCCGTGCCGCTGGCCAACCGCGCCACCATCGGCAACATGAGCCCGGAGTTCGGCTCCACCGCCGCGATCTTCCCGGTCGACGACGAGACCATCCGGTACATGCGCCTGACCGGCCGCTCCGAGCAGCAGGTCGCCCTGACCGAGGCCTACGCCAAGGCCAACGGCTTCTGGCACGACCCGGCCAACGAGCCCGAGTTCTCGGAGTACCTGGAGCTCGACCTCGCCGAGGTCGTCCCCTCCATCGCCGGTCCGAAGCGTCCGCAGGACCGCATCGCCCTCTCCGAGGCCAAGCCGACCTGGCGCCACGACGTCCGCAACTACGTCTCGGACGACGCCGACGAGGCGGGCCAGGAGTCCTTCCCGGCCTCCGACGCCCCGGCGCAGGCCCCCAACGGCGCGCGCCCGCACAAGTCGGTCCCGGTCACCATGGCCGACGGCACCGAGACCGAGATCGACCACGGCGCCGTCGTGATCGCCGCGATCACCTCGTGCACCAACACCTCGAACCCCTCGGTCATGCTCGGCGCCGCCCTGCTGGCCAAGAAGGCGGTCGAGAAGGGCCTGTCCCGCAAGCCGTGGGTCAAGACCTCCATGGCCCCGGGCTCCAAGGTCGTCACCGACTACTACGAGCGCTCCGGCCTGACCCCGTACCTGGACAAGCTGGGCTTCAACCTGGTCGGCTACGGCTGCACCACGTGCATCGGCAA
Source organism: Nocardiopsis sp. NPDC007018 (assembly GCF_040635075.1). NCBI lineage: Bacteria > Bacillati > Actinomycetota > Actinomycetes > Streptosporangiales > Nocardiopsidaceae > Nocardiopsis > Nocardiopsis sp. NPDC007018. The sequence continues at coordinate 84,821 of NZ_JBEYHA010000022.1, read as the reverse complement.
CTCGGGCCCGCTTCCCGAGGAGATCTCGAAGGCGGTCCAGGACAACGACCTCGCCGTCTCGGCGGTCCTGTCCGGCAACCGCAACTTCGAGGGCCGGATCAACCCGGACGTGAAGATGAACTACCTGGCGTCGCCGCCGCTGGTGGTCGCCTACGCGCTGGTCGGGTCGATGGACGTCGACATCACCACCGAGCCCCTCGGCCTGGACAAGGACGGCCAGCCCGTCTACCTGGCCGACATCTGGCCGTCGGCGGAGGAGATCCAGGAGGTCATGGACTCCGCGATCGCCTCGGACATGTACGCCAGCGCGTACTCGGACGTGTTCGCCGGTGACGACCGCTGGCGCGAGCTGCCCACGCCGACCGGCAACACCTTCGAGTGGGAGGGCGAGTCGACCTACGTCCGCAAGCCCCCGTACTTCGAGGGCATGGGCCAGACCCCGGCTCCGGTCACCGACATCTCCGGTGCCCGCGTCCTGGCCAAGCTGGGCGACTCGGTCACCACCGACCACATCTCCCCGGCCGGTGCGATCAAGCCGGGCACCCCGGCGGCCGAGTACCTCAAGGCCAACGGTGTGGAGCGCCGGGACTTCAACTCCTACGGTTCCCGCCGGGGCAACCACGAGGTGATGATCCGGGGCACCTTCGCCAACATCCGCCTGCGCAACCAGATCGCGCCGGGCACCGAGGGCGGCTACACCCGCGACTTCACGCAGGCCGACGCGCCGGTGTCGTTCATCTACGACGCCGCGCAGAACTACGCCGCGCAGGGCACCCCGCTGGTGGTCCTGGGCGGCAAGGAGTACGGCTCCGGCTCCTCGCGCGACTGGGCGGCCAAGGGCACCAGCCTGCTGGGTGTGCGCGCGGTCATCACCGAGTCCTACGAGCGCATCCACCGCTCCAACCTCATCGGTATGGGCGTGCTGCCGCTCCAGTTCCCGGAGGGCCAGTCCGCGGACTCCCTCGGCCTGACCGGTGAGGAGACCTTCTCCGTCACCGGCGTGACCGAGCTGAACGAGGGCCGTGTCCCCGGCACGGTGAAGGTCTCCACCGACACCGGCGTCGAGTTCGACGCCGTGGTGCGGATCGACACCCCGGGTGAGGCCGACTACTACCGCAACGGCGGCATCCTCCAGTACGTGCTGCGCCAGCTGATCGCCAAGTAGCGAGGCGCACCGGGACCGCCGCACGCGCCGGACCGGCGCGCACGCGGTGCTTCGGGGCCGCCACCGTCCAACCGACGGCGGCGGCCCTCTCGCGTTCCGGCCCTTCCGGGTTCCGGACCGGCCGAAAGCTCCCGATATGCTCACTGCATGCCCTCGCCCCTCGGCCCAGGCCTTCTCCTGCCCCGTGCGGACCGGCTGCGACGTGCCCTGACACTGTCCGCCGTCGTCCTGGCGGCCGTGCTCGCTTCGGCTCCCGCCGCCCTGGCCGAGCCCGCGCCCGAGACGGCCGACGGGTACGAGCGGGTCGTGACACCGGCCGAGTACTACGCCGACGAGCTCGCCGCGCTCCCCGAGGACGCGGCCGTGATCGTGGATGACGCCCTGGCCGGCCAGGGCGACGTCGCCACCCTGGAACGGGAGCTGCACGAGCTCTTCTCCACCCTCGACGTCCCGTACCACGTGATCGTCAGCCCCTTCCCCGGAGCGGGGAGGGACTGGGGGAGCGGCGCGCTCCTGCCCCCGGTCATGGACCGGCTGGGACGGGACGGGCTCTACGTGCACCTGAGCCCCGACGCCCCCACCCCCGACGTGCGGGTGCGCGGGTACGACCTCCCGGTGGAGGAGAGCGCGCGCGGGCTGTACGACGACCCGAGGCTGGAGTACGACTCCGGTGTCGGGGAGATCGCCGCCGTCCTCGTCGAACGCTTGCTAGGCGAGGCTCCCGATCCCGTGCACGGTCACGGCGAGCGGGACGAACCGGGCGCGCTGGCCCGCCTCTGGTCGGACTTTCGCGACGACGTCGACCCCACTCGCTCCGTGGGCGCCGAGAACCTGGGTACCCTGGCCGGGCTCTGCTCCGGGTTCGTGCTCGGGGCGGGCGGGATCTGGGTGTGGTGGCGCTCCGCGCGCGGTCGCCGCAGACGCCACGAGGCTCCGGTGACGGCGGTGCTCACCCTGGTCCTGGCCGGAGCGGCGGTCGCCGGGCCCTACGCCTACATGATGAGCGTGCCCAAGGGGGGAGTCGAGACCGCCTGGGAGACCCCGGAGCCCCGGTCCGCCCCTCCCTATGTGGTCAACACCGAGCGGGTCGAACGGCTCGTCGCCGAGACGGGCGCCGCACCGCTGTACGTCGCCCCCCTGGTCACCATGGACCGCACCGGGCTGGCCGCTACCGCCGAGCTGCTCGCGGAGAGCGACCTTCCGGTCCGCGCCCTGGTGATGTCCATGAGTCCCGCCGACGAGTCGGAGGGCGACCCGGAGGTGCTGGCCTACTCCCTGGCCGCCCTCACCGAGGGGCCGTCCGTCTACCTGGTCGCCACCACCGACTACGACGGCCGCGTCGCCGTGGCGGCCGGGACCGCCGGGACGGGCGCCGACCCGTTCGCCCTCAGCTCGGCGACCCGCGACGTCTCCGCACCCACCCCGGCCGAGGCGATCGAGGAGGCCCTGTCGGCCCTGTCCGACCTTCCGACCGACCCCGGTGGGGCGGACACCGAACCCCTCTTCGCCCACACCTACGACAACGACCCCGGTCCGCGCTCGGAGCGCTTCTTCGGCGACGGCTTCCTCCCCTGCCTCATCGTGGTCGGACCCCTCCTGGCCGGGCTGGTCTTCGGCGGGGTCCTCCTGACCGTGCTCGTCGTACGGGGGACCGGGGCCGGACGCCGCACGCGGATGGGCACCCGGGCCCTGCGCCGACTCGCGCTGTCGGAGACCCGCGCCATGGTCGGTGAACTGGAGGCCGCCGAGGAGGGCGGTGTGCCCGCGGAGGCCCTGCGTGACGCGGACGCCGCACTGGTGGTGCTCCGGCGCCCCGCCGACGCCCTGGACCTCCTCGGAGTCACGGTCCTGGCCCGCCGCGCCAGGGCGGGGATCTCCGGAGACCGCGCGGCCGCGCGCCGACCGGTCTGCGCGGCCAACCCCCTGCACGGCGCGGCGGACCGCAACGGCCGGGTGCCGGGCTTCGAGGGCCGCCGACCGCTGTGCGAGGCCTGCCGGAACACCCCGGACGATGCCCGCCGCCTCCGCGTGCTGGAGCTGCGGATCGGTGGCGCCTGGGTCGCGCACCTGACCCCGGACCGGGTCTGGGTGCGCACCAACTACGGATCGACGGCGCGCGGCCTCGTCGACGGAATCCTGGAGGAGAGCGATGCGTAGGTTCGAGGTCCCCTCCGTCCTGGGCCCGGTCCTGGCCCTGGTTCTGGCACTCGTCCTGACGGCGGCCCCGGCCGCCGCGTCACCGGACGACACCGCTCCGGAGAACGCCTCCGAGGCGATCGCCGCCTCCCTGGCGGAGTCGCCGGTCCACGTCGACCCCGCCTACTCCGGCGCGTTCCCCGAAGAGCTGCGCCAGGAGACCGTCGACCTCATCGAGGACTCCGGTCTGCCCCTGTACGTGGTCGCGGTGCCGATGGTCGCGGGCGACGCATGGGACGGCGAGCCCGAGAACCTGGCCGTCCTGTTGCACGACCGTATGGGCGGAGGCCGCGCCCACTTCCTGGTGTTCGCCAACGACCGCGTGTACGGGCAGGACTTCGGTGCCGGATCGGACCTGCGCGCCCACTACGGTTCGCTCACCTCTTCGTACGCCACGGGGTTCGGGGGCAACATCGCCGAGCTGATCGAGGTCTCGGTGGAGGCGTCCCTGTCCGAGGACCCCGAAGCGGCCTACACCGCGGCCAGCGAGGCCTACGACGAACAGCGTGAGGACGGTTCCGCCTTCGGGTCCGGGGCCTGGCGGGGCGGTGCCACCGCCGTGCCCGGATGGGTCTGGCCCTCGGTCGCGGCCGTGGCGCTCCTGCTGGCCGTCGGCGCCGGGTGGCGCGCCTACCGGGCCCGTGTGCCGGCCCTGCCCGCGCTGGCCGTCACCCAGCACGCCGGGTTCGACAACGCCGACCGGGCCGAACTGGACCGGCTCGTCGAGCGGGGCGCCACCGACCTGGTCGAACTGGGCGAGCGCCTGGGTCAGCTGCGCGCCCGGCCACAGGGGGAGGAGGCGACCCGGCTCCTCCAGTACGCCCTCGACGCGCGATCGGCCGCCGCCAAGGTTCACGACCACATGCTCGCCACCGCGCCCACCCTGCCCGACGCGGCCGGGGTCCTCGTCCTGCTGGACATGGCGGAGGACGCCATCGTGCGCAGTCGTTCGCGGTCCCGTCCGGCACGCGTGCACTGCTACGCCAACCCCCTGCACGGCACCGTCACCAGGGAGACGGACTGGCGCGAGTTCGGCGGAACCCGCACCGTCCGCGTGCCGCTGTGCGCGGCCTGCGCCAAGGCGGTGCGGGGCCGGGGGCGCCCCCGTGTACTGCCCGACCGCCACCAGGGGAGCGAGGTGCCCTACTACGAGGTGCCCGCCGAGGCGAGCGTGTGGGCGGCCACCGGTTACGGTGCCCTGCGCGACGACCTGGTCGACCGCGTCCTGCGCGGCGACCACGCGCGCTCCCGGAGATAACGGCCGGGCATCGGATACGAACGGATCGGAACCGGAACCGTGTACGGGCGGTCAGTTCCTTGTGGCACCCTGACATGGCGCCCCGCTCGGGGCCGGAGAACGACGTACGAGAGACGGGGCGGGCAGTGGACGACCCTCAGGACCAGGCGATACGAGTCGAGGAGGCGGGCGGTTTCCGTCTGCTGCGCTCCCTGGGCCGTGGCGGTTTCGGCGAGGTGTTCCTGGGCGAGGCCGAGGACGGCACCCGGGCCGCCGTGAAGCTGCTGCACGCCAGTTGGTCCGGGGACGCGGACATGCGGCGCCGTTTCGCCGCCGAGGTGGAGCAGGCCCGGCGGGTGAGCGGGTTCTGCGTGGCCGCGATCCTGGACGCGGACCCCGACGCCGCCCAGCCGTGGATCGCCACCGAGTTCATCGACGGTCCCACGCTCCAGGTCTCCGTCGAGGAGGACGGGCCCCGCACGGGTGTGGACCTCCAGCGCCTGGCCATCGGTACCGCCACCGCGTTGACCGCGATCCACGCCGCCGGTGTGGTGCACCGCGACCTCAAGCCGGACAACATCATGCTGGCCCCGGACGGGCCCAGGGTGATCGACTTCGGCATCGCCCGCGCGGTGGAGTCGACCTCGGTGACCGCCAGCGGGGTGGTCGGCACCATCGGGTACATGGCCCCCGAACAGCTGGAGGGAGCCCGTCTCACCGCCGCCGTCGACGTGTTCTCGTGGGCCTCGGTGATGGTGTTCGCGGCCACCGGCCGGGAGGCCTTCCCGGGCCCCACCCAGGCGGCGCGCATCGCCCGCATCCTGGGCGGAGAACCCGGCCTCGACGGCCTCGACGGCCCGTTCGCCGCGATTCTCCGCTCCTGCCTGGACAAGGAACCCTCGGGGCGCCCCGACGCCGAGACCCTCATGCGCTGGCTCGTCTCGGCCCCGACCGTCGGCGGCCCCGCACGCCCCGCCGCCGGACCCGACCACACGCCCACCGCGCCCACGGCGGTCGTCCCCGGCGCCGACGGCCCTGACCCCCGCACCCGGGTCGGCGTCGACCCGACCAGGATCGCGGACGGGCCACACCCCGGAGCCGCCCCCCTCGACCCCACCCGGGTGGCCGGAGCGGCGCCGGTCGCCCCCACCCGCGCCTACACGCGCATGGCAGGTGAAACGGCCCTCCCGGAGGCGGCCGCACACGGCCACCCCCCGCCCCGCCCCTCCGGGCCCGGCGGGTACGCACCCGATCCCCGGCACACCGGTGCCGTACCGCCCTACCACTTCGTCAGCCTGCGCTTCCACGACCCGGCCCACCTGGCCGAGGCCATGCAGCAGAACTGGGGCGCGGCCGTCCAGGTCTTCAGTGACCCCCACGAGCGCGACGTGCTGGGTGCCTGGCTCATGGACGACCTCGGCGACACCACCGTCGACCGCTCGCTGTTCCGGCGCGAGGTCCGCGACGCCAACCTCGCCGTCGCCTCCTTCGTCGCCCAGACGCGCCCCGACCTGCCGCCGGTCTTCCGGGGGCGGGGCGTCTCCCTTCCCGAGCTCCGGGCCCTGTTCGAGGACCCGGGTCCGCTCCTGACCGGGGCGCCGCTGAGCAACGAGATGGTCCTGCTCGCCCGTCCCGAGGTCCTACGGATCGCCGGAGCCCACCAGGGCCCCGACAGCGTCGAGTTCCAGCGGCTGGCCGAGGGCCTGGACCGCGCCGAGCGCTCCGGCGCCCTCCTGCACGAGCAGCTGTCGCGGCAGCTCGTGGGGTGGCGCTCCAGCCAACCCAACGTCAACCCCGCACTGGTCCTGGCCTTCCTGCTCCACCCGCAGCGGATGGTCCCGCCCGACGACGGCGGCGACACCGGTGTCGCGGAGTGGGTGGACATCCTCTGGCGGCGCGTGTCGGACTCCGACGCCCCCGAGAGCACCGGGTACGCGGCCGCGATCTACGGCTCCCTGAGCACCCTCCGGGCCCTGGCCCGGCAGCGCCGCTACTGGGAGAGCCGCTTCTCCGACGTCTCCGCCGCCCACGACGACCTGGTGGGCAAGGTGCGGCTCCAGAACACGACCGATCGGGTGATCCACTGGGGCAGGATCGCCCTCGTCGGGTATCCCGTCGGCCTCGTCCTCGGCGCGACCTCCATCGGTGACGGCCTGGCCGACCTCGTGCTGTGGGTCGCCCTGCTGGGCACGGTCGCCCTGATCGGCGCCTTCACGACCCGCCTGGTGATGTGCGGCCCCGCGGCCAGGCGGCGCCAGCGGCTCATGGACCTGCGCAACTCGCACCACCAACTGCCCCAGCTCACCACCGGTGTGGAGCGCATCCGCGCCGACCTGGCGCAGGCACGCAGAATCACCTCCAGCTGACCCGACGGCGCGGGCCCCCGTCGGTCGCCGGACGTGACAAGAGAAGAAGGAAGGACGCGCTCGTGGACGAGACCACGGACTTGACGCCCGCCCCCCGAGCGGTCGGTCCGTACACCCTGACGCGATCGCTGGGCCGTGGCGGTTTCGGCGAGGTGTTCCTGGGCGAGGCCGAGGACGGCACCCGGGCCGCCGTGAAGCTGCTGCACGCCAACTGGTCCGGGGACGCGGACATGCGGCGCCGATTCGCCGCCGAGGTGGAGCAGGCCCGGCGGGTGAGCGGGTTCTGCATCGCGACGATCCTGGACGCGGACCCCGACGCCGCCCAGCCGTGGATCGCCACCGAGTTCATCGACGGACCCACCCTGCACCGCGCCGTGGCCGACGAGGGACCCCGCTCCGGTGCCGAGCTCCAGCGCCTGGCCGTGGCCACGGCCACCGCGCTCGCGGCCATCCACGCGGCCGGAGTGGTGCACCGGGACCTCAAGCCGGACAACATCATGCTGGCTCCGGACGGACCCCGGGTGATCGACTTCGGCATCGCCCGCGCGGTGGAGTCGACCTCCGTGACCGCCAGCGGCATCGTCGGCACGGTCGGGTACATGGCCCCCGAGCAGCTGGAGGGCATGCGCCTGACCGCCGCCGTCGACGTGTTCTCGTGGGCCTCGGTGATGGTGTTCGCGGCCACCGGGCGCGACGCCTTCCACGGTCCCACCCAGGCCGCGCGCATCGCGCGGGTGCTCTCCGGAGAACCCGACACCGGGGACCTCTCCGGCCATCTGCTGGACACCATCCTGGCCTGCCTGGACAAGAACCCCAAGCGGCGCCCCGACGCGCCGACCCTGCTCCACCACCTCGTCGCGGGCACGTCCCCCGCCGCCGGCACGGACGCGCGGATCTCCGCCACGCGGGTGGAGGAGGCGCCCTCGGCGCCCCCCACCCGCCAGTACACCGCGCTCGCGGGCACCGGCGAGGCGGCACCGTCCCCCGGCCCCCGCCCCGCCACCCCGCCGCTCCACCCCACACCCGTTCCCGCCCACCCGACGCCGCCCCCGGCCACGGCGCGCCACCAGAGTTCGTACGGCCCTCCGGCCGCCGAGTCCGCCCCGGGTTCCGACGCCCCGCCCTACCGGTTCGCGGGCGTGCGCTTCACCCGGATCGAACCGTTGGCCGCCGCCATGCAGGAGCACTGGGCCGACGCGGTGACCGTCCTGGGCGACCCCGCCGAGCGGGCCATGCTCGGCTCGTGGGTGATGAACGACATCAACGACACCAAGGTCGACCGTTCCCTGTTCCGTCGCGAGGTGCGCGACGCCAACCTGGCCGTGGCCTCGTTCGTCTCCCAGGCCTGCCCGGAGCTGCCGCCCCTCTTCCGTGGCCACGAGCTCACCGTCGCGGGGCTGCGACAGCTCTTCCACGACCCCCGGCCGCTCATCACCGGCGGCCACGAGGCCAACGAACTCATGCTGTTGGCCCGCCCCCAACTGCTGCGGCAGATGGCGGAGCACCGGCACGCGGACGGCCCCGAACTGCGCCGCTTGGCAGAGGACGTCGAGGTGGCCGAGCGAACCGGCCTGGCCTTCCACCGCGAGCTCGCGCAGAACCTGCGGGGCTGGCGCGGATTCGACGAGCGGCTGGACCCGGCGCTGGCGCTCACCTTCCTGCTCAATCCCGACCTCATGGTGCCCCCGGACCCGGGGGACCTACCCGGAGCCGCGCACTGGACGAACGCTCTGTGGGCGCGTGTCGAACTCTCCTCAGGTGCTCGGCGGGCCGGGTACGCGGCGGCCGTCTACGGCGCCCTCCCGGCCGTGGTGACCCTGGTCCGGCAGCGCGGGGCCTGGGAACGGCGGCGGGACTCCCTGCGCCGGGAACACCACACGCTGGCCGCGCAGGCCACGGAGCGGGGCCGCGACTTCAGGATCAGGGCCACGTTCGTGACCGCGGCGATCGTCTTCCTGGTCCTGTCCGTGATGTTCGGCGCGGGCCTGAACGGGTCGGGCCTCGGAGTGCTCTTCTTCCTGTCGTCTCTGGCCGCCGGTGGCGTCGTGCTGATCATGGTGATCCGCGACAGCGAGCGCCACGGCGGGAGCGCCGTCCGTGAGGCCCGCGAGCTGCGCCTGCGCAACATCCCCAGCCAGGGGCGGGCCCTGTCGGAGGGGTTGAGGGCCATGGACGCCGACGTCCAACGGGCGCGCGAGCTCTGCTCCCGTCCGCCCCGCCAGAACTACTGAGGGTCGCCGCCGGCCGGGTCCTCGCGAGCCGCGCACTCGGCGCGTCGGAGTGGGCCGGATCACCCGTTGTCGACCAGCACGTCGGCGCGTTCCCACGGTGGATCGACCGCGTACAGTGCCTCCTCCTGCCGGGCCCAGCGCGCTCGGTGCGGCCCGTACTGCGGCGCGTCCTGTCGGGCGTCCAGCCTGCGGGCCCGGGTCGGCTCGGCGGCCTCCACCCACACCAGGAGATCGCAGGCGCCGCGTACGGGGGCCGCGCCCGAGCCGCACCCCTCCACGACCAGGGTGCCGCCCCCGGTGAGGAGGTCGTCGGGGAGAGCGGTCCACGCCGTGTCGAAGGAGCCGCTCTCCCAGTCGTAGCGGTGCCAGGCCGGGGCGCGGCCGCGCCCCAGCGGGTCCAGGACCCACTCCCGGAGCAGGACGCAGGACTCCGCCAGACCGTCCCACCCGGGGTAGAGGTCCTCCATGGGCAGCAGGGCCACCGGCTCGCCCCGCTTCGCCAAGGCCCGGCACAGGTGGTCGGCCACGGTGCTCTTGCCCGAGCCGGAACGCCCCTCCACCGCCACGACGCGGACCGACGGGCCCCGCCGGACGGTGTCCAGGACGGTCCCGGCCACGTGCTCCGCCCATCCGGGCCGGTCGGTGCTCACCCTCGTCATGCCACGAACGTAGGGCACCGACGCTCCGGTTCCGCCCAGGGGCACGGGGTTCCGGGGTCCGGCCTCCCGTTCAATGCTTGTAGCATTCGACGGAACAACACCAGAACACGCGGACCGACGGACAAGGGGTGCGGGGTGACCGAGACCGGTACGACACCCGGGTCCCAGTCCGCGCTGCGGGAGGCCAACCAGCGGCGCGTCGTCGACGTACTGCGTCGGGACGGCACCCGCACGCAGGCCGAGCTGGCCCGGGCCACCGGACTGTCGGCCGCCAGCGTCTCCAACATCGTACGGGGGTTGCGGGCCGCCGGTACCGTGTCGGTGCGCGACACCTCCTCGAACGGCCGCCGGGCCCGCGCCGTCACCCTCCTGCGCCCGCCGGGCACCGTCGTGGCCGTGGACTTTTGCGGCGACCGCGTCCGCGTGGCCGTCGGTGACAGCGACGGCAACGTGCTGGCCCGGGAGGCCATCGCCTACGACGTGGCCGCCGACGCCGGACGGGCGGTCCGCCGCGCCGCGTGGTTGGTCGAGACCGCCCTGCTGGGAGCCCGGATCGACCTGGGCACCGTGGCCTCGGTGGTGGCCTCCGTGCCGGGTCCGATCGCCCCCGACAGCGGTGAGGTGGGTGCCATCTCGTGTCTGGCCCGGTGGGCGGGCTTCCGACCGGCCGAGGCGCTGGGGGAGAGGCTGGGCCTCCCCGTGCTGGCCGAGAACGACGCGAACCTGGCGGTGGTGGCCGAACGGGCCCTGGGCGCCGCGCGGGGGGCCGACCACGTCATCCAGCTGGTGCTCGGCGAAGGCGTGGGGGCGGGCATCGTCATGTCCGGGCGGATGTTCCGCGGGGCGGGCGGGACGGCGGGCGAGATCGGGCACATCGGTCTGGACCCGCGCGGCCAGGTGTGCCGCTGCGGCAACCGCGGGTGCCTGGAGACGTTCGTCGGTACCGGGTACCTGCTGAACATGCTGCCCCGGACCCACGACCTCGCGCCCGGGCCCGACCGTGCGCGGCTGCGGGAGGTGGTCGCCTCCGCCCTGGACGAGGACCCCGGGAGCCGCCGCATCATCGCGGAGGCCGGGGACGCCCTCGGGCAGGGGGTGGCGATCATGGCCAACCTGTTCAACCCGGACCGCGTGGTGGTCAGCGGTGACCTGGCCGAGGCGGGCGACCTGTTGCTGGAGCCCATGCGCCGGTCGATGGAGATGGGCACGCTGGGCGCGGCCCTGGCCCGGTTCGACCTGGTGACCAGCGCCCTGGGCGAGGACGCGCCGATCCGTGGCGCGCTGCTCACCGCCGCCCGCAGTCTGCGCTGAACGCACGCGCCCTCCGCGGCGCCGCACGGTCGCCCGCCCCCGTGCCGGTGCGCCGTCTCCCGGTGGCGAGCCCTCTGGCCAGGGCTTCTCTTTCGTTTAAGCAATGAAGTCAAGACTCGTGATATTTCGGTAATGTGTTCATCTGTTGACGGCAAGGTGGACGCGGGGTTCTACTTCACACCATCGATCGCGCGATCTCGTCCGCGCTCGCACCGCAAGAGAGGCCCCCCGCGTTGACCACAAGACGCCCCCACCGCCGTTCAGCCCTCCCGGGAACCGCCGCCGTCGCCGCGCTGGCCCTGTTCGCCACCGCCTGCGGCTCACTCACCACAGACGACTCGGCCGGAGAGGCCCAGACGCACACGGTGGAAGAAGGCTTCCACGTCGGGCTGCTGCTCCCCGAGCTCCAGACCGCCCGCTACGAGGCCTTCGACAAGCCGTACTTCGAGGAGGCGCTGGAGAACCTCTGCCCCAACTGCGAGCTCTCCTACGCCAACGCCGACCAGGACGTCGACGAACAGCAGACCCAGGCCCAGGCGATGCTCACCTCCGGAGTCGACGTCCTCGTCCTGGGCGCCGTCGACTCCGAGGCCGCCGCCGGAACCGTGAACGAGGCGCGCGGGCAGGGCGTGCCCGTCGTCGCCTACGACCGCCTCGCGCAGGGCGGCGTCGACATGTACGTCTCCTTCGACAACTTCCGGGTCGGACAGGTCCAGGCCGAGGCGCTGCTGGGCGCCCTCGACCAGGCCGGAACTGCGGGCGACGGCCAGATCGTCATGATCAACGGATCGCCGACCGACCCCAACGCGGGCGACTTCAAGGCGGGCGCCCACGAGATCTTCGAGGGGCAGGTGGAGATCGGGCAGGAGTTCGACACCCCCGACTGGTCGCCCGACGAGGCCAACAGCCAGATGGAGGGCGCCATCACCTCCCTCGGCCTGGACGAGATCGTCGGCGTCTACGCCGCCAACGACGGCATGGCCGCCGGTGTGATCTCCGCGCTGCGCAGCGCCGGAGTGTCGGTGGCGGACCTGCCCCCCGTCACCGGTCAGGACGCCGAACTCCACGGCATCCAGCGCATCGTCGCCGGTGAGCAGTACATGACGGTCTACAAGGCCATCCGCCCGGAGGCGGAGGTCGCCGCCGCGATGGCCGTCTCCCTGGCCACCGGCGACGACCTGGACGCCGGTGAGTACACGGTCACCGAGGTCGAGGACGCCGGAGGCGAGAAGGTCAGCGCCGTCCTGCTCGACCCGGTCGCCGTCACCGTCGACGACATCGCCGACACCGTGGTCTCGGACGGCTTCTACACCGTCGAGCAGATCTGCACCGACGACTACGCCGACTTCGACTTCTGCAAGGAAGCCCTCTAGACGGCCTCGGCGCCCGGGCCGCCCCCCACCAGAGGGGCGGCCCGGGACCGACGCCCCGAGGGCCCGGCCGCGCGCGGCCGTCCGCCCCGACCCGCCGGTCGAGAGAGAGAAACAGGCACATGAGCACACCCGTCCTGGAACTGTCCGGGATCTCCAAGACCTTCGGGGCCGTCAAGGCGCTCACCGAGGTCGACCTCCGCGTCGACCCCGGTGAGGTCGTCGCCCTGCTCGGCGACAACGGCGCGGGCAAGTCGACCCTCGTCAAGGTCATCGCCGGGGCCCACCCGGCCGACAGCGGCGGTACCGTCCGCTGGGAGGGGGACCCGGTCACCATCGGTACGCCCGCCGACGCCCAGCGCCTCGGGATCGCCACCATCTACCAGGACCTCGCACTCTGCGACAACCTGGACATCGTCGGCAACCTCTTCCTGGGCAACGAGCGCCTGCACTTCCCCGGCACGCTCGACGAGGTCGAGATGGAGCGCCGGGCCGTGGAACTCCTCGACTCCCTGTCGGTGAGCATCCCCGACCTGCGCGTACCCGTGGCGGCCCTGTCCGGGGGACAGCGCCAGATCATCGCCATCGCCAGGTCGCTGCTGGGCCAACCGCGCCTGGTCATGCTCGACGAACCCACCGCGGCGCTCGGCGTCGCGCAGACCGCCCAGGTCCTCGACCTCATCGAGCGGTTGCGCGACCAGGGGCTCGGGGTGGTCCTGATCAGCCACAACATGGCCGACGTCCGGGCCGTCGCCGACCGGGCGGCGGTGCTCCGCCTGGGCCGGAACGCGGGCGACTTCCCCATCGCCACGACCAGCTACGAGGAGATCGTGGCCGCCATCACCGGGGCCTCCGACAACCCGGTGTCCCGTCGCTCCACCCGTACCGGCTCGTCCGCCACGGCCACGAAGGACAAGGAATGAGCCAGCAGACCCACGCAACCCAGGGCGGGGACACCGCCGCGCCGCTGAGCGCCCCCCGGCGCGACCCGCGCCTGCTCACCACGGTCGCCTCACCCGGCGGGTGGCTCAGCGCCCTGCGCCGCAACCTCCGGGGCGGCGAACTGGGCGCGGCGCCGGTCATCGTCGGCCTCCTGCTGATCGCCGTCGTCTTCCAGACGGCCAACGACCGGTTCCTGTCCCCGCAGAACCTGTCCAACCTGTCCGTGCAGATCGCGGCGGTCGGCCTCATGACCACCGGCGTCCTCATGGTCCTGCTGCTCGGTGAGATCGACCTGTCCATCGGGTCGGTCTCCGGGCTGTCCGCCGGGGTGCTCGCCGTCCTCGCGGTCCGACACGGCTGGTCGGAATGGGCGGCGATCGGCGCCGCCGTGGGGGTGGGCCTCCTCGTGGGCCTGATCCACGGGTTCGTCTTCGCGAAGATGGGCGTGCCCGCCTTCGTGGTCACCCTCGCGGGCCTGCTCGGGTGGCAGGGCGTGCACCTGTACGTCATGGCCGGTGACGGCAGCATCAACACCAGCTCCAGCGGCCCCATCGCGATGCTCACCCAGACCTACTTCGTCCCCGCGGTGGGCTGGTTCCTGGTGCTGGCCACCCTGGCCCTGTACCTGCTGTCGGTAATGACCGCCGAACGCAGGCGCCGTTCGGCGGGGCTGTCGTACAAGCCCCTGGCCGAGGTGCTGTTCCGGACCCTGCTGCTGGCCCTACCGCTGGTCGGCGGCGTGTGGGTGCTCAACCAGTACAAGGGCGTACCGCTGGCGTTCCTCATCTTCGTGGGCTTCGTCGTCGTACTGGACCTGGTGCTGCGCAAGACCCGCTACGGGCGCATGGTCTACGCGGTGGGCGGCAGTTCCGAGGCGGCCCGCCGGGCCGGGATCAACGTGGACCTGGTCCGGATCTCCGTGTTCGGGATCGCGTCCACCCTGGCCGCGCTCGGCGGCGTCATGCTGGTCTCCCGCAACTTCGGGGCCAGTGTCTCCACCGGTGGCGGCGCGGAGCTGATGATGGCCATCGCGGCGGCGGTGATCGGCGGTACCAGCCTGTTCGGCGGTCGCGGCAACGCCTACTCGGCCCTGCTCGGAGGCCTGGTGCTCGGCGCCATCACCTCGGGGCTCCTGCTGCTCCAGATGGACACCTCGGTGCGCTTCATGATCACGGCGGCCGTCCTGCTGATCGCGGTGGTGCTCGACGCGCTCTCCCGCCGGGGCCGTCGGACCCACGCCAGAGGCGGCGCCTAGAACCCTCCCTGCTCCTTCACAGAAGGGGCGCGGCGGCCGTCCCCGAGGCCGCCGCCGGGCCCGGGCCGGACCACACCCACCGGCCCGGGCCTTCCACCCGCGCGTTCCGCGGCGCGCGGCGGTGCGTGTCCGGGAGAGGCGTGTCCGGGTGTGAGGTGTGTCGCTTCGCCGGAGGAGGCGGGATCGGCGCGCGAGTCGACGACGGGCGCGTCGGCGTCGTCTCAGGGCGCCGCCCGCGACCGTCGGTGCCCGTGGTTCGCGAAACCCGGCCTCCATCCCGCCTGACCTGCGGGGACGCCGTTCCGGTCCGGGGCGGGCGCGTCCCGGGCCGTCGGCGCCCGCGTGACGCGGGCCACGCCCATGCGCAGAGGCCTTGGTCCCGGGCTCGGTGGGGACGAAGGTCCCGAGGTCAGGGGCGGTGCGGGCGGCTCCGAGAACGCTGTTAGGTTCGCCGCGTCCCACGACCCAGACCGGGCCCCCGCGTCCCGCCCCCGCCGTGCCCGGGCCCCAGCCAGGAGAACCATGCGCACCATCCTCGTCGTCGGAGCCGGACCGTCCGGGCTCCAGCTCGCCCTCGGGCTCCTCGCTGAGGACTACGACGTCACCCTCGTCGACCCCCGGGGTCCCGAAGAGATCCGGAGCGGACGCGTGATGTCCACCCAGTGCCTCTTCGGACCGGCGCTGCGCCGCGAACGCCGCCACGGGCTCGACCTCTGGGGCGACCGGGCGCCCCGCGTCACCGGGGTGGGCGTCCGGGTCACCGGGCCGGACGGAGGACCCGCCGAGGTCGACTGGGTGGGACGCCTGGACGAGCCCGCCCGGTCCGTGGACCAGCGCCTCACACTCTCCGCGTGGGCGGACCTGTTCGCCCGAGGCGGCGGCCGGGTCCTGCGTCACCGGGTCACGCCCGAAGACCTGGCGGACCTGGCGCCCGGCCACGACCTGGTCGTCGTCGCGGTCGGCCGGGGCGCGCTCGGGGGGCTCTTCCCCCGCGACGAACGACGCTCACCCTTCACCGCACCCCAGCGCGTGCTGTCCCTGGCCTACGTCACCGGGGCCGATCACCACCCCGACGGGGACGTGCTCGGACGGACGGCCGTCCGAGGCGCGGGCGAGCTGTTCACCCTGCCCACCCTGTCCGTCAACGGTCCCTGCCAGGCCCTCATGGTCGAAGCGGTCCCCGGGGGCCCGCTCGACCACCCGCGGCCCCCCGGCGCCACCGGCGAGGACGTCCTCTCCGCAATGCTGGACGTACTACGCCGACACGCCCCCCGGGAGCACGAGCGGTTCGCCCGGGCCCGGCTGGCCGACCCCCTGGGCGCGCTCCACGGATCTCACACACCCGTGGTGCGCGAACCCGTCGCCCGGCTCGCCGACGGCACCCCGGTCCTGGGCATGGCCGACACCGTGGTGAGCAACGACCCCGTCACCGCCCAGGGCGCCAACATGGCCTCCCTGTGCGCCGACGTCTACCGCAGGGCCATCGTCGACCACGGGACGCGCCCCTTCGACGAGACCTTCATGCGCGCGGCGTTCGCCTCCTACTGGCGGCACGCCCGCCAGGTCACCGCGTGGAGCAGGGTGATGCTGAACGGTCCGCACCACGTGTGGGAGCTGTACCGGCTGGCGGACCGGCACCAGCCCACCGCGGACCGGTTCGCGAACTCCTTCGGCGACCCCTCCGGGCTCATCGACTGGTTCCTGCACCCCGAGCGGGCCACCGCCTACGCGGACGGCGTGCGGCGGTCGCTGGCCGTGTCGTCCCATCTCCCTATCTCCTAATCCCGATCGGGCAGAGGGGGATATAGCGTCGGCCCCCTCATGTTCGCTGATCTCCTCACACCCACCCCGCACGCCCTCTTCGGGCACATCGACGCGTGGGTCTTCCTCCTCGTGGCGGCGACCGCCGTGTTCGCCGGCGCCGCCGTCCAGAGCCTGGTCGGCCTCGGCCTCGGACTGGTCGCCGCCCCGGTCATCTCCTTCCTCGATCCGACGCTCATGCCCGGGGCACTGCTGACCACCGTGGTCGTCCTGCCGATGCTCACACTCGTCCAGGAGTGGCGCCACGTCGACTGGAAGGGCCTGGCCTGGGGCCTGCCCGCCCGGCTGCCGGGAACCGTGCTGGCGGTGTGGGTCGTGGCCGTCCTCGAACCCCGCGCCCTGGCGGCGGTCGTCGGTGTCATGGTGCTGGTGGCCGTCGCGCTCACGGTGCGCTCCTTCCGTGTCCCCCTCACGCCGGTCTCCCTGGTCACGGCGGGCGCCCTCTCCGGGTTCGCGGGCACCGCCACCTCAGTGGGGGGACCGCCCATGGCCCTGCTCTACCAGCACGAACCGCCCGCGCGGGTGCGTGCCACCCTGGCCGCGTTCTTCCTGTTCGGCGGGCTGCTCTCCCTGGCGGGCCTGGCGGTCGGCGGGCAGCTAGACGCCCGCACCGTCTCCGCCGGGATCGCCGCCATCCCGTTCGTCGGACTGGGGTTCGTGGCCGGGAACGCGGTCCGCCGGTGGGTCGACCCGCGGCGGATGCGCGCGGCGCTGCTGTGTGTGGTGACCATCTCCGCGATCGGCCTGCTGACCCAGGCGGCACTCGGCTAGCCTCAGCTGGGCGGTCGGCGTCAACCCGATCCCAAGAGGGAGTAACCTACGCCGAAACGTCCGAGGCGGACACGGGCCCGGGGCGCTCGCCGGGGCCCTTATGCCGTGGGTACCGTCGAAGCCGTACCCTCGGGGGGCCACAAGGTGTGACCCGCGGGCGAAGGCCCATAAACTCGGGTATGTATACCTGCTGGTAGCCAAGTCCGGACCACGTCAGGGGCCGGGCCGGGCAAACGTAACGTGGACACGCTGGACGAGGGGACTGACGAGACAGTGGCACTGTTCGAGTCGATACACAATCCGGAAGCGCTCAAGAAGCTCCCGGCCGACCAGCTCCCTGCGCTGGCCCAGGAGATCAGGGACTTCCTGGTCGACTCCTGCTCCCAGACCGGGGGACACCTCGGCCCCAGCCTCGGCGTCGTCGAGCTGAGCATCGCGCTGCACCGGGTCTTCGACTCACCGAAGGACCCCATCCTCTTCGACACCGGCCACCAGGCCTACGCGCACAAGGTCCTCACCGGCCGCCACGACTTCAGCAACCTGAAGTCCGAGGGCGGCCTGTCCGGCTACCCCTCCCGCGCCGAGTCCGAGCACGACTTCATCGAGAACTCGCACGCCTCCACCGCGCTGTCCTACGCCGACGGCATGGCCAAGGCCAACGAGGTCCAGGGCCGCACCGACCGGACCGTGGTCGCCGTCATCGGCGACGGCGCCCTCACCGGCGGCATGGCGTGGGAGGCCCTCAACAACATCGCCGAGCGGAAGAACCGTCGCCTGGTCGTCGTCGTCAACGACAACGGCCGCTCCTACTCGCCCACCATGGGAGGCCTGGCCGACCACCTGTCCTCGCTGCGGATGACCCCCGGCTACGAGCAGGCGCTGGACCTGGCCAAGAACACCCTCAACCGCACCCCCGTGGTCGGCCAGCCGCTCTACGAGGCCCTGCACGGCCTCAAGAAGGGGCTCAAGGACACCATCCAGCCGCAGATGATGTTCGAGGACCTGGGTCTGAAGTACCTCGGTCCCATCGACGGGCACGACGAGCCCGCCGTGGAGAAGGCCCTGCGCCGGGCCCGTGACTTCGGCGGTCCGGTGATCGTCCACGTCATCACCCAGAAGGGCAAGGGGTACGCCCCGGCCGAGAACCACGACGAGGACCAGTTCCACGCCCCCGGCCCCTTCGACGTCGACACCGGCAGGGCCAAACCCGGTCCCAAGGTCGAGAAGTGGACGTCGGTCTTCGCCGACACCATGGTCGAACTGGGCGCCGAGCGCGACGACATCGTCGGCATCACCGCGGCGATGCTCCACCCCACCGGCCTCAACAAGTTCGCCGACGCCCACCCCGACCGCGTCTTCGACGTGGGCATCGCCGAACAGCACGCCGCCACCGCCGCCACCGGCATGGCCATGAACGGCCTGCACCCGGTGGTCGCCGTCTACGCGACCTTCCTCAACCGCTGTTTCGACCAGGTGCTCATGGACGCCGCCCTGCACCGCCAGGGGGTCACCTTCTGCCTGGACCGTGCCGGTGTCACCGGCAACGACGGCGCCAGCCACAACGGCATGTGGGACATGTCCATCCTGCAGGTCGTCCCCGGCCTGCGCCTGGCCGCCCCGCGTGACGCCGCCCGGCTGCGCGCCCTGCTGCGTGAGGCCGTGGCCGTCGAGGACGCCCCCACCGTCGTGCGCTACCCCAAGGGCGCCGTCGCCGAGGAGCTGCCCGAGATCGGCAAGGTCGGCAGCATGGACCTGCTCCGCCGCGCCACCGACGGCGGTCACGGCAAGGACCTGCTCATCGTCGGCGTGGGCACCATGGCCCAGGTCGCCTGCGAGGTGGCCGACCGCATGGCCGACCAGGGCATCGGCGTCACCGTCATCGACCCCCGATGGGTCAAGCCCCTGGACGAGGCACTGGTGGCCGAGGCGGCCGAGCACTCCGTGGTGGCGGTCGTCGAGGACAACGGCCGCACCGGGGCGGTCGGCGACGCCGTGGCGCGCCTCCTGCGCGACCACGACGTCGACGTGCCCGTGCGGACCTTCGGGATCGAGCAGGAGTTCCTCGACCACGCCAAGCGCGACCGCATCCTCCAGCAGCAGGGCCTGACCCCCCAGGAGCTGTCCCGCAAGCTCACCGAGACCGTCTCCCGCCACGGAGACCACGGCGGCTCCCAGCGCGAACTGGCCGACGAGAAGGCCTGACCCCCGCGCCTGGCAGCACCGGAGGCGGCTCCGGTGCTGCCAGAATGGGCGCATGAGCGACGAGCCCAACCCCCAGGACGAGACCCCGCTCCGGGTGGCCGTGATCGGTTCCGGACCGGCCGGGGTGTACACCGCCGACGCCCTCACCCGCCAGCGGCGCGTGCCCGTCCGGGTGGACGTCCTGGACCGGCTCCCCACCCCCTACGGGCTGGTCCGCTACGGCGTGGCCCCCGACCACACGAAGATCAAGGGCGTGGCGCGGACCCTGCGCCGGGTCCTGGAGCACCCGCACGTGCGGTTCGTCGGCGGTGTCGAGTTCGGCACCGACCTCACCCGCGCCGACCTGGCCCGCTCCCACCACGCCGTCGTCTACGCGACCGGCGCCAGCGTCGACCGGCGCATGGGCGTGCCGGGCGAGGACCTGCCCGGCAGCGTCGCGGCCACCGACCTCGTCAACTGGTACTGCGGACACCCCGACAACGACTGGGACGACTTCGCCCTCGACGCGGAGGAGGTCGCCGTGGTGGGGGCGGGCAACGTCGCCCTCGACGTCGTGCGCGTGCTGGCCAAGACCGCCGACGAGCTCCGCCACACGGATATCCCCCAGACCGTCCTGGACGTGCTGGCCGCCAGCCGGGTCCGCACCGTACACCTCCTGGCCCGACGGGGCCCGCTCCAGGCCAAGTTCACCGCACCCGAACTCCGCGACCTGCTGGCCCTGCCCGGAGCGGACGTGGTCGTGCGCCCCGAACAGGTGGACCTCGACCCCACCGAGATCGGTGGTGACCGCCCGGACCTGCGCGAGGTCTCCCGCGCCGCGCGCACCAACCTGAGGCTGCTGCGGGAACAGGCGGGCCGGGAACCCGAGGGGCGGCCGCGCCGCGTCGAACTCCACTTCTGGACCCGGCCCGAGGAGATCCTGGGTGAGGACCGGGTGGAGGGGCTGCGCGTGGGCCGCACCAGGCTCACCCCCGAGGGGCGGCTCGAGGGCACCGGCGAGCAGGCCGTTCTGGACGTGGGAATGGTGCTGCGCTCGGTCGGGTACGCGGGCGTGCCCCTGGAGGGGGTGCCCTTCGACACCGGCGCGCACACGGTCCCGCACGAGGCCGGACGCGTCCTCGACACACGGGGACGACCGGTGCCGGGAGACTACGTGGCGGGATGGATCAAACGCGGTGCCACCGGGGTGATCGGTACCAACAAGTCCGACGCCGCCGCGACCGTGCGTGCGCTCCTCCAGGACTCCCCGGAACTGCGCGGCGCCGTCCCCGCCCCCGTCCCCCTGGAGCGGGTCCTGGACGACCGGGGGCTGGCGCACAGCGACTACGAGGGCTGGCTGCGCATCGACGGGGCCGAGGCGGACCTCGCCGCCGAGCTGGGCCGGGGCGAGCGTGTGAAGTTCCGGGACTGGGACGCCTACCGGAGGATTCTGCGGGGGGAGGAACTCAGGTGACATCCCGGTCGGAGGCCTCGTAGGTGTTGCACCCGCCCACGGTGGTGCTGGTGTAGCCGGACTCCAGCCAGAACGCCCGGTTGGCCGCGCTGCCGTGGGTGTCCAGGTCGCCGCCGCCGTTGAAGTGCTCGTTGACCACGTCCAGGGCGTCGCCGTCCGGGTCGGTGAGGCCGCGCAGCCCCACCCCGGCCATGCACTCGGCCTGGAGTTCCGTGCGCCTGAGGGTGTCCAGCTCGTCGGCCTCGCTGCCCGCGCGGCGGCGCAGGTCGTGCGAGATGCCGAGGATGCCGGTGGCGTACTGCACGTGGTGGGCGTACTCGTGACCCATCAGGGCGAGCCACACGTGTGCCTCGTGGTCGTCGGGGATCTGCTCGCCGACCTGGCGCACGCTGGGCAGGACCACCGTGATCAGACCCCGGTCGCTCTCGTAGTAGGCCAGGGTGAAGGAGTCGTCGGTGTCCGTTGCGAGGGCGTCGTTGGTGACCGTGATCTCCGGCAGGTCGGGGTCGAGGCCGAGCTCGTCCATGACGGGCGCCCACAGGTCGTTCAGGCAGGTCCCGGCCTCGTTGGCGAAGGCCTCCCAGGAGTCGTCCGAGCCGGTCCGCAGCTCGGGTAGTTCGCAGTCGACGGGTTCGGGCATGGCGACGTCGTAGAGCGGGTGGTCCACGATGTCGACCTCCGCGGGGTGGGGCCGGGCGTGGAGGGCGCTGTCGTAGAACGCGGTCAGGTCGGTGCCGCCGGTCGGGGGCTCCTCCTGCGGGGTGTTCACCACGATGACGGTGCTGGCGACGAGGGCGACCAGGGCGACCGAGGCCGCGGAGAGGGCGCCCACGAGCACCGCCCTGCCCTTGTCACGGGGCGGGCGCGGGGGAGCCGACCACTGGTGGGGAGCCTGGTGCCACTGGGGGTGGTGTCCGGGGTGGCCCTGCGGCCACCATCCGCCCTGCGGTGCGTGCGGGTTCACCCAGGTGGCGGCGGGGGGCGGTCCCGGGTGTGGTCCACCGTGGGGGGCGTTCGGTGCCGGGAACGGTGCGGGGGGCGCGCCCTGGCCCCCCGTCGGTCTCGGCGCGGCGGCGGGATGCTGCGGTGTTCCGGTCTGTGGAGCCGCCTGGGGTCTGTGGTGCGCGTGCGGCGGTGGGGCGCCGTGGGGTGCCTGGAGGCCGTGGGCGTGGGCGCCCTGGGGCGCGGGGGGCGGGACCTGCTCTGGGGTGACGTGTGGTGCCGGGGAACCCTGGGGCCGGTAGCCCTGTGGGGGCCCGGATGCCGCCTGGGGGTTCTGGGGGCCTGGCGCCCGCTGGGCATGTGAGGGCGGTTGAGGTCCCTGGGGCGACTGTGCACCCCGGGGTGCCTCGGGCCCACCACTGGGAGACCCATGGGGGCCGGGAGCCTGCGGGTGCGGACCGTTCTTCGGTCCCTGGGGCGCGGGAGTCCCCGCCCGGGCTCCGGGCACGGACGCACCGGGTGCCGACCGTGCCTGGGCGGCGCCCGGAGCCGACTGGCCCTGAGGACCCCGCTCGGGTGTCGCTCGTGGTGAACCCTGCTGGTGGCCCGTCGGCGGGGGAGCGCCGGGGGAGGGCGGCTGCCCGGCGGGTGCCCGCCGACCCTGTGGGGCGCGGGGCGGACCGTGCGACGGGGACCGCGGCGCGTCCTGGGGGCCCCGCACTCCGTGACCGGGGCCGACGGGGGCGTCCGGAGCGTCCTCGGCCCGCGCGGCCCCGGGTCCGGGCGGGCTCGGCTCGGCCTCCGGAGCCCAGGGGCTCGGAGCGGGTGGAGTGACGTCGTCGCGGGACGCACCCGGGTGCCCGGGCGGTCGGTGCGGGGTCTCCCCGGGCTGACCGGCTCCGGTTCGGTTCTCCACGGGATCGTCCTCGTCTTCGCGCCAGTACGGGAACGGCATGGTCGGATTCGTACCCACGAATCCGGCAAATGCCGCAGACCTCCAGTATGGGGCTCGGGCGGGCGGCTCCCGGTCAGGCCTCCTACTGCCTCCCGGGCGGTGCGTAGCGAACCCCGAGGTCCTTCGCCATGTTCTGAAGCTCGGACTCGAAGAATGGTTCCATGTCGCGCACGACAAAACTCAGATGTTGGAACACTTCCATGCAGACCACACCGTAGAGGCGCACCCAGCACGCGGTGAGCACCATGACGGCGCCTTCGGAGATGTCCGGGGAGGTGAAGCCGACGGTGTCGGCGAAGGAGCGCAGCTCGGGGCGGAGCGCGTCCGGTACGGCCTCGTCCGGGGGGACCGGGAAGCGTTCCTCGGAGACCAGGTGGTCGAAGAGGGTGAAGAACGTGGAGCCGAAGCGGCGGCCCGCCTCCAGGGCGCGGCTGATGTCGGCCTCGGGGTCCAGTCGGGTCCTCGGTCCGAACATCACCGAGAACTCGGCCTGGTGGGTGATGGCCCAGGTGCGGAAGGCGCGCAGGGACGCCAGGATGCGCCCGTCCGTGTCCGCGGCGGGCACGTCGGCGTCCGCCGCGGCCACCACGTCGGCCAGTTCCTCGTACATGTCCGCCGTGATCGACACCAGCAGGGCGTCGATGCCGGGAACATAGCGATACAGTCCGGGCGCGGTCATGCCCATCTCGCGGGCGATCGCACGCAGGGAGACCCCGACCACCCCGAACTCGACGAGATGTCTGCGGGCGATCTCCTTGATCTCCGCGAGTGTGGCCTCGCGCACACGTTCGCGGCGGCTCAGGGTGCCCCCGGCCCGCGGCTCGCTTGTGACCGGCGGTTTCGTCATGTGCTGCGGTACACCCCGTTTCACGCGCCAGGGTCGAGGCGCTTCTCGTTCTCTCGGCGACGTTGACATCGTAATGCCTGCACGCTTAAGTGAACACCGTTAGCAAACAGTGTTCACAGATATGACGACCGTTCGCTTGAGGGGGCGGCCCATGCCGACACACACGGGGTTCTTCGGCCGACTGGGGCTCGGCGCCCACCGGGGCAGGTGGTGGATACTCGCACTCACGGGGCTCTTCGCCGCCTTCTCCGTGGTGTGGGGACTCGGCGTCTTCTCGGACGTCAGCCAGAGCGGTTTCGAGGACCCGGACTCGGAGTCCTCCCGCGCCATGGACGTGCTCCAGGAGGAACTGGGCCACGACGACGTCGACATCATCGCCGTCTACCGCAGCGACGAGATGCGTGTGGACAACCCGACGTTCGCCCAGGCGGTGCGACGAATCACCGACGCCCTGCCCGGGGACGTCGTCGCCGGGTACGACCTGTACCTGGACGAGGAGTTGTCCGACGTCGAGCGCGGCATGCTCGTCTCCGAGGACATGCACGCCACCTACGTGCCGGTCACCCTTACGGGGGACACCCACGAGGAACGGCTCCACCAGTACGAGGAGGCGGCGCGGGCCCTGGAGTCCGGCCCCCTGGAGACCCACCTGGGCGGCCCGATCGCGGTCGAGCACGAACTCTCCGAGACCGCCGAGAGCGACATCATCCGCGCCGAGCTGATCACGCTTCCGGTCCTGCTCCTGCTGCTGGTGCTGATCTTCGGCGGCCTGGTCGCCGGGCTGGTGCCGCTCGCAGTCGGAGGCCTGGCCATCCTGGGTTCGCTCACCGTGCTCCGCGCCCTCACCTCGGTCACCGAGGTGTCCGTCTTCGCCATCAACGTCGCCACCCTGCTGGGGTTGGGGCTGGCCATCGACTACGGCCTGTTCATGGTCAGCCGCTTCCGTGAGGAACTGGGACGCGGCCGCACCGTCCCCGACGCGGTCCGCCGCACCGTCGACACCGCGGGGCGGACCGTCGCGTTCTCCGGTGTCACGGTCGGTATCGCCTTCGCGGGCCTGCTGTTCTTCCCCCAGCCCATCCTCAAGTCCATCGGCTTCGGCGGAATCGCCGTGGTGGCCTTCGACCTGATCGCGGCCCTCGTGTTCCTGCCCGCGCTGATGGCGGTGGTGGGCCGCCGGATCGACCGGCTCCGGCTGCCGCTGCCCCGCCGCACCGTCACCGGCGCGGTCGACGAGCACGCCGGGGCCTGGGCGAGGTTCGCCCGCACCGTGATGCGCGGACCCGCCGTGTCCCTGGTCGCGGTCGGCTGCGTCCTGGTGGCCTTCAGCTCCGGGTTGGCCTCGACCCAGTTCGGAGCCACCGACCAGCGCTACCTGCCCGCCGACGCCTCCAGCCGGATCGGTACCGAGTCCATGGCGCGGGACTTCCCCGCCGGGCAGGTCGGCCGACTGCACGTGGCCGTCCTCGGCGAGGTCGGAGAGGACGCGCTCGACGCGTACGTGGAGCGCCTGGACGCGCTGCCCGGCACGGTCCGTACCGGTGTCGCCCGTGCCGAGGGGGACGTCGCGCACGTGGAGGTCGCCTACCAGGGCGCCACCGACGACCCCGAGGTGCAGGAGCTGGTGCGCGACGTGCGGGCCGAACCCGGCCCCGAGGGAGCCGATGAGACCCTCGTGGGCGGTGTGGCCGCCATGCAGCTGGACAACCTCGACGCGATCACGCAGGAGGCGCCGAAGACGGTGGCGTTCATCATCGGCTCCACCCTGGTCCTGCTCTTCCTCGCCTTCGGTTCCGTGGTGCTCCCGGTCAAGGCGGTGCTCATGGGCGCGCTCTCACTGGGCGCCTCGCTGGGGGTGGTGGTCTGGGGTTTCCAGGAGGGGTTCTTCTCCGGGCTCCTCGGATTCGACGCGGTCGGCACCATCGACCCCACGTACCTCGTGCTCATCACCATCGTCTCCTTCGGGTTGGCGATGGACTACGAGTTGTTCCTGCTCAGCCGGGTCAGGGAGGAGTACCTGCGCAGCGGAGACAACACCCGGTCGGTGGCACTGGGGCTCCAGCGCACGGGCCGGATCATCACCAGCGCGGCGCTGCTGCTGGGGGTGGTCCTGGTGGCCATGGGCACCTCGGGTCTGCTCTTCCTGAAGATCATCGGCATCGGGCTGGCTCTCGCCGTCCTGGTGGACGCCACCCTGGTCCGGGCGGTGATGGTGCCCGCCACCATGCGCCTGCTCGGCGACTGGAACTGGTGGCTGCCGCGTCCGCTGCGGTGGCTGCACGACAGGGTCGGCATCTCGGAGGGCGGTGACGACGAGGAGGTCGTGCCGGCGGCCGACCACGGGGAGCGGGAGCGGGTGCCCGCGGGGGTCTGAGCCCGACCTCTCCGATTCGGGCCCCGCCCGGCCGTGCGCCGGGCGGGGCCCCTCGTGTGCGGCCGCCGATCCCCTTTCGCGAATCGTATTCAAGACATACGATATGTTCGCTCTATCAATAGGGATCGGTGCACCTGACCCGGCGCCACACGCACTCTCCAGGAGAAGCCTTGGCCGCCCCACCCCTCACGACGCCCCCTGTCACACCCCCGCCCCCTCCGCTCCTGACCCGGCTCGGCCGGGCGGTGGCGCGGCTCGCCGGGCGCGTGCTGCTGCTCGCCGCCGCCGTCGGCGTCGTCTCCGCTGTCCTGGCGGCGGGCACCCTCGACCGGCTCCAGCTCAGCCGCTTCGAGAGCCCTGGCTCCGAATCCCACCGGGTCGAACAGGCCCTGGAGGAGGGGTTCGGCACGGGCAAGCACCACTTCCTGCTGCTGGTCACCGCACAGCGGGGGACCGTCGACTCCCCGGACGTCGTGGCGGCCGCCACCGCCCTCGAACGGGACCTCGCCGCCCGGGAGGGCGTCGCCGAGACCGCCTCCTACTGGTCCCGCGACAGCTCACCCGCGATGCGCTCCGACGACGGCACCCAGGCCCTGGTCACCGCCCGCATGTCGGGTACGGTCACCGAGGCCCGCACCGCGCTCGCCGACATCTCACCCGACCTCACGCGCTCCGACGACGTGATCCGGGTGGAGGTCGGCGGAGGCGACGAGATCTTCCGCCAGGCCGCGGCCCAGGCGCAGAGCGACTTCGTGCGCGCCGAGATCATCGTCCTGCCGCTGGTGTTCACCCTCCTACTGCTCCTCTACCGGAGAGTGTGGGTGGCCGCCCTCACCCTGGCCATGGGCGTGTTCTCGGTGGTCACCACCCTCGCCCTGCTGCGCGGGGCGGCCGCCCTCACCGAGGTGTCGACCTTCGCCGCCAACCTCGCCCTCGTCATGGGGATCGGCCTCGGTGTGGACTACGGCCTGTTCGTGATCACCCGGTTCCGTGAGGAGCTGGCCCGGGGGCGGGCCGTCCCCGAAGCGGTGGAGCTCGCCGTGGCCCGGGCCGGGCGCACCGTGGTGTTCAGCGGCCTCACCGTCGCCATCGCGCTCTCCAGCCTTGTCCTCTTCCCCTTCCCGTTCCTGCGGTCCTTCGCCTACGCGGGGGTCGGCGTGGTCCTGACCTCCGTCGTCGCCGCCCTGGTCGTCCTGCCCGCCGCCCTGGCACTGGTGGGCCACCGGGTGCGCCCCCGGAGGGAACCCCGGGCCGACCGGGGCTGGTGGCACACCGCCTCGCTGCGCGTGACACGGCGCCCGCTCCTGTACGGTGCCCCCGCGCTCGGCCTGGTGCTGCTGCTGGCCCTGCCCGCCCTCGGAGCCCGGATCGGGCTCCCCGACGCGCGCGTCCTTCCCGAAGGCCACTCCAGTCGTGACGTCCAGGAACAGATCGAGGCGGGGTTCTCCCAGGAGGAGATGGACGCCGTGCACGTGTTGGTCGACGCCCTGGACCCCTCGGCGGAGGAGGTCGCCGCGTACGCGGCCGCCCTCTCACGGGTGGCGGGTTCCGCCCAGGTCGACGCGCGCACCGGCACCTACCAGGACGGACGGCACACGGCCCCGCCCGGCGCGGCGGCGGAGCGCTTCGGCGCGCGCGGGGCCACCTGGTTCTCGGTGGTGCCCACGACGGCCGCGCTGGACGACGCGTCCGGGTTCGTCGACCGCCTGCGCGACGTGCCCGCGCCCGGCGACACGCGGATCGGCGGTTACCCCGCCGATCTCACCGACTTCGGCGACGCCCTCCTGGAACGGGTGCCCCTCGTGGTGGGAACCGTCCTGGCGGTCACGTTCGCGCTGTTGTTCCTCATGACGGGGAGCCTGCTGCTCCCGCTCAAGGCGATCGTGCTCAACGTGCTCAGCCTCGCGGTGATGTTCGGAGTGATCGTCTGGGTGTTCCAGGAGGGGAACCTGTCGGATGCTCTGGGCTTCACCGCCAACGGGACGCTGGAGGTGACCTTCCCGATCCTGATGTTCTGCGTGGCCTTCGGCCTGTCCATGGACTACGAGGTGTTCATGCTGGCCAGGATCAAGGAGGAGTACGACCTGTCCGGCGACACCACGACGGCGGTCGCCGCCGGACTCCAGCGCAGCGGCCCGCTCGTCACGGCCGCCGCCGTGGTGCTGGCCGCCTCCTTCGCGGTGTACGCGACCTCCAGCGTGTTCTACCTGATCATGCTCGCGGTGGGGATGGCGGCGGTGATCCTGGTCGACGCCACCCTGATCCGCGGCGTACTGGTCCCGGCCGCCATGCGCCTGGCCGGTCGCGCGAACTGGTGGGCCCCGGCGCCGCTGCGCCGTGTCCACGAGCGGTGGGGGCTGGGCCACTGACTAGGAGGTCTTGGTGACCCGGGGGTGCGCCGCCACCAGGCGGCCGGACAGTTCGTGCAGCGCGGCGCGCTCCCCGTCGTCCAGTTCGGAGAAGAACTCCCGCTCCAGCCGTTCGGCCTCCGCGCGCGCCCGTTCCAGGGCCTCCCTGGCCCTGGGGGTGGGCGTGACGATGTAGCGCCTGCGGTCGCGGGGGTTGCGCACGCGTTCGACCAGCGCGAGCCGCTCCAGTTCGTCGATGACGCCGACCATCACGTTGGGGTCGATGCCCAGGGCCCGGCTCAGTTCCCGCTGGGAGGGGTCGGCCATGGAAGCGGTGGCGGCGAGCACGTGGAACTGGCGCGGGCTGACCTCCAGCTCCTCGAAGGCGGACGCCGTGGTCGCCTGGAGGAGTTCGCCGAGCTTGATCAGTCGGAACCCGGTCAGCCCCCACAGGGGGGAGACCCACGTACTCGCCTCGTTCATGGCCGCAGTCTACGTTCGGGCCGGCCGGCCCTCAGCCCTCGAAGAGCTCGTCCACCCGGGTGAGGCGCAGGGCGCGGTCGAACCAGACGTCGAGCAGGGCCAGGTCCCGGCACCCCTCGACGCGCTCCCGCTGCTCGTCGGTGGGGGTCGCGCCCCGTGCCTCGAGGATGCGCAGGATGTCCTCGGCCCTGGCCGCGGCCGCGCCCTTGGTCAGGCCCCGCGCCTCTCCCCGCGCCTCGCCCCTTGCTTCGCCCTCGGCCCTGAGGCGCTCGGTCCACTCACTGGTGTAGGCGTAGGTCTCCGTCATCATCAACTCCTCCAGGGCCGCCTGGCCCTTGCCGCCGGAAAGCAGGTGCAGCGCGTATCCAATATACTTCGCGGCCGTTTCCCGGTCGATGTGGTCGAGGCCGCTGTGCAGGGCCGTCAGGACGTCGGGCTCCCGGGTTCCGTGGGCGGCCGCGGAGAGGACGCCCAGGGTCGGTCGTTCCCCCACATCCCCGGGGTCGGTGACCACGGGGATACCCCGGGGCCCCAGAACGATCGGGTCGAGCACGAAACCGGGGTGCCCCAGGGGGATCGGTTCGGTGTACCAGTCGGCCACTCTCTGCCGTGGGCAGATGACCAGCAGCGCCACCGGGCACTCGTGTTTGGAGCGGAGTGCGGCCACGTACTCGGGCCAGGTGAAGCGCTTGCGCTCCTTCTCGTCTCTTTGGACCTCCACGACGATGCCCATGAGCTTGCCGTGGGGGTCGTCTCCGGCGGGGCCCCGGAGCAGGATCGCGACGTCGGATCGACGCTCGACCGGGTCGACGTGTCCGAGGTCGCAGGAGGTCAGTTCACTGCGGTCGTAGTCCGGTACCTCCACTCCGAGCTCGCGCAGGAAGCCCGCCGCCATGTCGGGGGCGTCCGCGAACAGTTCGGAGTAGATCTGGTGTTCAGGGGAGATGGCCACGGATCGAACGCTACGGAGGGTTACCGACCGGTACGCGCGGTTCGGGTACAGATCCTCCGAGGGTGAACACGCGCAAGGGCCCGGCCCCCGCACGGGAGACCGGGCCCTCGGCGACCGGAGGACCTAGAACGCCTTCGGCGCGCCCTCGTGGAACGGCTTGCCGTTGACCTCGACGGACACACCGACCTTGTCCAGGTACGGGGTGATGCCACCGGTGTGGAAGGGCCAGCCCGCACCCGTGATCAGGCACAGGTCGATGTCGGCGGCCTCGGCCACGACGCCCTCGTCCAGCATGATCCGGATCTCCTTGGCCAGGGCGCGCAGGGCCCGGTCCAGGATCTCCTTCTCCTCGGAGGGGGAGTCCCCGCCCTTGAGGAGCTCCTTCACCTCGGGGTCGATGGTCAGGTCCGGGGCGAAGATCGCCGTCTTGCCCGCCCGGACCACGGCCTCCAGCTGCGGCGAGACCGCGAAGCGCTCCGGGAACGCCCCGTGCAGGGTCTCGGCGACGTGCAGACCCACCGCCGGACCGACCAGCTGGAGCAGCATGAGCGGCGACATCGGCAGGCCCAGGGGCGCGACCGCTCGGTCGGCCGCCTCGGGCTCGGTGCCCTCGCCCACGGCGCCCAGGACCTCACCCATGAACAGGGTCAGCAGGCGGTTGACGACGAACGCCGGGGCGTCCTTGCACAGCACCGAGGTCTTCTTCAGCTTCCTGGCCGTGGCGAACGCGGTGGCCAGGGAGGCGTCGTCGGTCCGGTCGCCGCGCACGATCTCCAGCAGCGGCAGGACGGCGACGGGGTTGAAGAAGTGGAAGCCCACGACCCGCTCGGGGTGCCGGAGCTTCGACGCCATCTCGGTGATGGACAGCGAGGAGGTGTTCGTGGCGAGGATCGCCTCGGGGGAGACCACGGCCTCCACCTCGGCGAACACCTGCTGCTTGACCTCCATCTTCTCGAAGACGGCCTCGATGACGAAGTCGGCGTCCGAGAAGGCGTCCTTGGTGAGGGAACCGGTGACCAGGGCCTTGAGGTGGTTGGCCTTGTCCTGGTTGACGCGCCCCTTCTTGAGGAGCTTGTCGACCTCGCCGTGGACGTAGTCCACACCCTTGTTCAGGCGGTCCTGGTCCAGGTCGGTCATGACGACCGGCACGTCCAGGCGGCGCGCGAACAGCAGGGCCAGCTGCCCGGCCATCAGACCGGCGCCGACGACGCCGACCTTGGTGACCTTGCGGGCCAACGACTTGTCCGGGGCGCCCGCGGGCCGCTTGGCCCGCTTCTGGACGAGGTCGAAGGCGTAGAGTCCGGCCTTGAGCTCGTCGCTCATGATGAGGTCGGCGAGCGCCTGGTCCTCGGCGTCGAAGCCCTCGTCACGGGTGGCGGTCTTGGCGGCGGCGACCAGCTCGACGGCGCGGGCCGGGGCCGGGGCGGCGCCGTGCAGCTTGCCCTCGACCACGAAGCGGGCCATGTTGACCGCGTTGTCCCAGGCCTCGCCCCTGTCGACCTCGGGGCGCTCCACGGTGAGGTCGCCCTTGACGACCCTCGCGGCCCAGCGCAGGGACTCCTCGACGAAGTCGGCGGGCTCGAAGATCGCGTCGGCGATCCCCATCTCGAAGACCTGCTTGCCCTTGATCATCTTGTTCTGGGCGAGCGGGTTGTCGACGATCAGCTTGAGGGCCTTCTCGGCGCCGATCAGGTTGGGCAGCAGGTAGGTGCCGCCCCAGCCGGGGACCAGGCCGAGGAACGCCTCGGGGAGGGCGAACGCGGGGACGCCCGAGGAGACGGTGCGGTAGGTGCAGTGCAGCGCCACCTCGACGCCGCCGCCCATGGCCGCGCCGTTGACCAGCGCGAAGGTGGGCACGTCCAGCTCGCCGAGCTTGCGGAAGGTGTCGTGTCCCAGCTTGCCGATGGCCTCGGCCTGCTCGCGGGTCCGGATCGCGGGGACGCCGGTGAGGTCGGCACCGACCGCGAAGATGAACGGCTTGCCGGTGACGGCCACGGCCACGATGTCGGTACGCGCCTTGGCGGCCTCGATCGCGGCGTCCAGGCTCAGCAGGCCGGCGGGGCCGAAGGTGTTGGGCTTGGTGTGGTCGTGCCCGTTGTCCAGGGTGATCAGGACAGCGGTGCCCGCGCCGTAGGGGAGCTCGACGTCACGGGAGATCGCGTTGGTGACGACCTCGTCCTTGAACAGCTCGGAGACATCACTGGGACGCATCGCGTCCTCCTTTGAGGGTGGCGGTGGGCGACGGGTGGGACTGGTCGATGGCGGTGCTCACTTGCCCCCCTCGTAGTTGGTGTTCTCCCACAGGATGGTCCCGCCCATGCCCAGGCCCACGCACATGGTGGTGATGCCGTAGCGGACGTCGGGGCGCTCGGCGAACTGGCGCGCGAGCTGCATCATGAGGCGGCCGCCGGAGGAGGCCAGCGGGTGGCCGACGGCGATGGCGCCGCCCCACGGGTTGACGCGGGTGTCGTCGTCGGCGATGCCGAAGTGCTCCAGGAAGGCGAGCACCTGGACGGCGAAGGCCTCGTTGATCTCGATGAGGCCGACGTCGTCGATGGTGATGCCCTGGCGGGCGAAGAGCTTCTCGGTGGCCGGGACCGGGCCCACGCCCATGACCTCGGGCTCCACGCCGGTGAAGGAGAAGTCGACCAGGCGCATCCTGGCGTCCAGGCCCAGCTCCTCGGCGACCTCCTCGGCCATGAGCAGGGTGCCGGTGGCGCCGTCGTTGAGACCGGCGGCGTTGCCCGGGGTGACGTTGCCGTGCGCGCGGAACGGGGTCTTGAGTCCGGCGAGCGACTCCATGGTGGTGCCGGGGCGGGGCGGCTCGTCCTGCGTGGCCAGGCCGAAGCCCTTCTCCGCGGAACGGACCAGGGTCTCGACGAGGTCGGGTTGGATCTTGCCGTCGGCGTAGGCCTTGGCGACCTTCTCCTGGCTGCGCACCGCGTAGGCGTCGGCGCGCTCCTTGGTGATGGTCGGGTACCGGTCGTGCAGGTTCTCGGCGGTGTTGCCCATGACCAGCGCGGACGGGTCGACCAGCTTCTCGGAGATGATGCGGGGGTTGGGGTCGACGCCCTCGCCCATGGGGTGGCGGCCCATGTGCTCGACGCCGCCCGCGATGACGACGTCGTAGGCGCCGAAGGCGATGCCCGCGCCCGCGGTGGTGGCGGCGGTGAGCGCGCCGGCGCACATGCGGTCGATGGAGTAACCGGGGACGCTGCGCGGCAGCCCGGCGAGGATCGCGGCGGTGCGCCCGAGGGTCAGGCCCTGGTCGCCGATCTGGGTGGTGGCGGCGATGGCGACCTCGTCGACGCGCTCCGGGGGCAGGCCCGGGTTACGGCGCATCAGTTCGCGGATGACGCGGACGATCAGGTCGTCGGCGCGCGTCTCGGCGTAGAGGCCCTTGCCTGACTTGCCGAACGGGGTGCGGACCCCATCGACAAACACGACATCGCGGGCAGTTCGCGACACGATGGCCCCTCCTTCTCCAAGCGTTGGGTGGACTGTATGCGCCCATGCTACTCGCCGGTAACAAATAGTGCGAGCGGCGGGGCCCATCACGTCCGAAGTCGGACGCGCGCCCTACTTTCGGCGCTTGTGACCGTACCGGTCGACACGGTTCCCTCAAAGGAGGTACGGCGAGAGGAACACGGGGAAGACGATGCCAGCACCGGACACGGCCCACCGCGAACTGCTCCGGCGGGCGCCCAAGGCACCGCTGCGGCGCCTGGGCGCGTACGCCCGGCCGTACTGGCGCACGCTCGTCGGCGGCGGCCTCCTCACCTTCCTCGGCGGGGCGACCGGCCTGGTCCAGCCGCTCATGGCCAAGTACGTGATCGACGCCCTGGGCGAAGGCGTCGGCGTCACCGGTCCGGTGCTCCTCCTCTTGGGGGTGGTGCTCGTCGGGGCCGTCGTCGGGGCCCTGGGCTCCTTCGTCCTCGAACGCACCGGTCAGAGTGTCGTGCTCGCCGTGCGCCGCACCCTGGTGGGCCGCCTCGTCCGCCTGCGCGTGGGCGAGCTCGACCGGCTCAGACCGGGCGACCTCGTCTCCCGCCTCACCGCCGACACCACCCTGCTGCGCTCGGTCGCCACCAGCGGCATCACCCACCTCTTCACCAGTACGGTCCTGCTGGTCGGAGGCATCGTCGTGATGGGCGTGCTCAGCCCGACACTGCTCCTGATCACTCTGGGGATGATCGTGGTGGTCGGTCTCCTCATGGGGGTGGTGCTGCCCAGGATCGGCCGTGCCACCCAGGCCGCGCAGGTCGCACTGGGAGAGATGGGCTCGCTCCTGGAGCGCGTCTTCGGAGCCTTCCGCACCGTCAAGGCCTCCTCGGCCGAACGGGCCGAGATCGACCGCCTGGACGCGGCCGCCGTGGAGGCCTGGCGCAGGGGCGTCTCCGTCGCCGGATGGACGGCGCTGTCCGGCACCCTGGCCATGCTCGCGGTCAACACCAGCTTCCTCGTGGTGCTGGGCGTGGGCGGCGGCATGGTGGCGGCGGGGACCCTGAGCGTGTCCACGCTCATCGCCTTCCTGCTGCTGCTCTTCTACCTCATGGACCCCATCACCACTCTGGTGCAGTCGGCCACCGAACTCCAGACCGGTCTGGCCGCCGTCCGCCGGATCGACGAGGTCGCCGACCTCGGTCAGGAGGACCCCGGGGCCGCCCCCGCCGGTCCACGCCCCGCCCGTCCCGCCGAACTGACCCTCACCGACGTCACCTTCCGCTACCGGCCCGACCTGGCGCCGGTACACCACGGGGTGAGCCTCGGGGCCTCCGGGCCGGGTCTGACCGCCCTGGTCGGCCCCTCGGGATCAGGGAAGACGACCGTCTTCTCCTTGGTGCAGCGCTTCTACGACGCCACCTCGGGCAGCGTGCGCCTGGACGGCAGGGACGTCCGCGACTGGCCGCTGGAGGAGCTGCGCTCCCAGATCGGCTACGTCGAACAGGACGCGCCCGTCCTGGACGGCACCCTGCGAACCAACCTCACCATGGCGGCCCCGCACGCGACCGAGGAGGAGGTGGCCGAGGTCGTGCGCACCGCCCGCCTCACCGACCTGGTCGAGCGGTTGCCCGAGGGGCTGGACCACCCGATCGGCCACCGGGGCGTGACCATCTCCGGCGGCGAGCGCCAGCGCGTGGCCATCGCCCGCGCGCTGCTCCGCCGCCCCCGCCTCCTGCTCATGGACGAGGCGACCTCGCAGCTGGACGCCGCCAACGAGGGCGCCCTCAAGGAGGCGATGCTGGCGGCGGCCCGCACGACCACCGTGATCGTGGTCGCGCACCGGCTGTCCACGGTCACCAGCGCGGAGCGGATCGTGGTCCTGGAGGCCGGGCGGGTCCGCGCGGCGGGCACCCACGCCGAACTGGTCGAGAACGACTCCCTCTACCGCGACCTGGCCGCGGGGCAGCTCCTGGCCCCGGAGCGCCCGGAGAGCCTGGAGCGTCCGGAGAGCCCGGAGCCCCCGGCCGTCTCCGTGGCGGCGACGGCGTCCGACACCCCCGCGCCGGGATCAGCCGTCGAGTGAGAGGAAGGAGGAGGCGAAGCGGTGCACGTTCAGGCGCAGGCGCTGGACGCGCTCCTCACGCGTGATGGTCTCCGCGGGCTGGATCAGCGCGGACTCACGCTTGCCCCGGACGTACAGCGGGCAGGCCAGGTCCGCGCACACGTACAGGCCCACCGTGTCGCCCTGCCTCCCCGCCCTGCCCGGCTTGGGCGCGCTGAACAGCCGCACGCCCCCGGCCGGGTGCACGGTCAGGCAGAACGAGCAGGTCATCGACTTGAAGAAGTTCGCCTTGCGGTTCCCCGTCGGCAGCCGCAGGGCGATCCCGAGCGGGTGTTCCCCGGAGTCGACCACCAGGTAGGCGCGGCCCGGCGCCTTGGGGTCGATCCAGCCGAGGAAGTCGGTGTCCTCCCAGTCCAGCGGCGGCAGGGGAGTGGGGAGGGTCAACCGTTGGGTCTCGCCCTTGGGGCAGTTGACGAACGAGGAGCGGATCTCCTCGTGGCTCAGTTCGCGCATGGCTCTCTCTGGTGGGACGGCGGGGACGACGGACGGATACTGCCAGGACACGCGGACGCGCGCGAGCCGTTTTCGCGCACGGCGGGCTCCTTCCCCCGTCGGACCCTCGCACACCCGTGACCGGCCCGGACGCGCGAGGGGGCCGGAGAACCCCGCTTGGGTTCCCGGCCCCGCCCCGTGTCGGTGCGCGCCCCGGTCAGAGCAGCGCGTTGGCCTCGCGGTGGCGCCCGGCGGCGTTGTAGGCGCCCGCCAGGTCGCGGCGCAGGCGCATGGTGAGTCGGCGCACCTCGGGGTCGCCCGAGGAGTTGAGCGCCACGCGGTAGGCCTCGCGCAGCACCTCGACCGCCTCGTCGGCGCGGCCCGCCTGCGTGTAGGCGCGGCCCAGCCGGTGGTGCACCGCGAGGGTGTCCAGGTGGCCCTTGCCCAGGCGACGGCGGCGCCCGGCCAGCACCATGCGCAGCTGGGAGACGGCCTCCTCGTAGCGGCCCGCCGTGCTCTGCGCCGCGCTCATGCCCAGCCGCAGCTCCTCACGGCGCTCGGTCGAGGCGACGTCCTCGATGGCCCGCGCGTAGTGGGCCACCGCGGCGTCCACCCGGCCGCTGCGCCGGTAGCACACGGCCAGGCGCATACGGGCCTCCACCGTGTCCTCGTCGGCCGGGCCGAACTGGCTCTCGCGCTGGCCCAGCAGGATCTCCCACTGGGAGGCGGCGTCGGCGGGGCAGCCCACGTCCTCCAGTGCCCAGGCCAGGTTCTCCCGGATGATCTCGGTGCGCGGGTGGTCCTCGCCGTACACGGCCACGGCCTCGCCCAGGGCCAACTCGAACTGCTGCACGGCGGCCTGACGGCGACCCATCTGCGCGTACTTGGTGGCCAGGTTGTTGCGGGCCGTGATGGTGTCGGGGTGCTCGGTGCCCAGACGCTCCACCAGGGACTGGAGGGTGCGCTCCAGCGACGCCGCGCGCATCCCGGCCGAGGGGGCCTTGGCGGCGGTGGCCGTGCGCTGGGGCATCGACCGCTCCCCGACGCCCTCGGCCGCCGCGCCCGCCGGAGCCGACACCTGCTGGGGCACGGCGGCGGGTTCGTCGATCCGATCCTCGGAGACGGGCATGGCGGCCTCGGTCGACTCGACCTCGGCAGAACGCGTCAACCCCGCCTCGCGTAGCAACGCACGCCAGAACGACAAGCAGACTCACCACATTTCCCTGATCACACGAGCCGGGAGCCTTGTGGGCCCACGGTTCGGTACACACCCGTTGAGGAAGCGGCCCCGAGTTCTCAGGGCACGTTTCTATAACTTAATCGGACAGCGGGCTATGGAACAGGCGTGAACCGCCCCTGTGTTGGGGTGAGTTCAGTCACGTCTGGGTTCAAAGTGGATGAAGAGGGTAGGGATCACCCTTTTTCGGCGTCCCGCAACGCTGTGGCCAGCGGTTCCGCCGTGAGACCGATCTGCCAGTTCCGCGCGCCCCTCGACCTCAGGAACTCACCCACCGAGTCCGGGTCCACGGTCGTCGGCGGGGCCCACGCCAACCTTCTGACGGCGTCCGGCAGCAGAAGGTTCTCCGTCGGCATCACGACGTCCTCGGCGATCCGCGTCACGGTCGCCCGCGCCGCCTCCAGGCGTCGCGCGGCCTCGGGCGCGCGGTCGGCCCAGCGGTTCACCGGGGGCGGCCCGTCCCCGGGGGCGTTGGGGCGCGGCAGCTCCGCCTGGGGCATGTCCCGGGCCCGGTTGATCGCCTTGATCCACGTGGTCACGTACCGGCGCGCCAACTTGATCCCGAACTGGCGGATCTTGGTCAGGTCCGTCGTACCGCGCGGCATGGTCGTCGCCGCCTCCACGATCGCCGCGTCCGGGAGCACCCTGCCCGGCGAGATGTCACGCTCCTGGGCGATGCGGTCGCGCTCGTACCAGAGCTCGCGCACGGCGGCCAGCGCACGCTGGTTGCGCACCTTGTGTATGCCGGAGGTGCGGCGCCACGGGTCGGCGCGGGGCTCCTTGGGCGGGGCGGCCAGCACGGACTCGAACTCCTCGCGGGCCCACTCCAGCTTTCCGGCCTCGGTCAGCTCCGTCTCCAACGAGTTCCGCAGCTCGATGAGGATCTCCACGTCCAGTGCGGCGTACCGGAGCCAGTCTTCGGGCAGGGGCCGCTGCGACCAGTCCACCGCCGAGTGCTCCTTGGCCAGGCGCACGTCCAGCAGGCGCTCCACCATGAACCCGAGTCCGACCCGCTGGTAGCCCAGCAGCCTCCCCGCCAGCTCCGTGTCGAACAGCCGCTGGGGGCGCAGGTGGACCTCGGTCAGGCAGGGGAGGTCCTGGTGGGCGGCGTGCAGCACCACCTCGGTGTCGCCCACGGCCTCGTTCACCCCGCTCAGGTCGGGGCAGGCGATCGGGTCGACCAGCGCCGACCCGGAACCCTCCCGACGCAACTGCACCAGGTAGGCGCGCTGCCCGTACCGGTAGCCCGAGGCGCGTTCGGCGTCCACGGCGACGGGACCCGTGCCCGCCCTCAGGGCGGCTATGACCCCGGCGAGCGCGTCCGCGTCGGAGGTGACCTCGGGCAGGCCCTCGCGCGGTTCCCGTAGGAGGGGCGCCCTCTCCGCGTCGTCGTCGGGTTCGCGGGGGTCTGTCTTGGAGTTCAACGCGTTCGCCACACCACTACGGTATGCGCTGTCGCCACCGAACGCAGATACGGGCCGTTTCGGGATCGGCGGGTGATACCGGCTCCCCGCGCCCCGGGCCGGGGCGCGGAGAGCGTCCGCGCGCGGGTCAGGGGCGTGAGCGTTGCCGTGTGATGTCGGCGACGTCGAGCGGAGGCAGCCCCGAGGCCGAGGCCAGCAGGGCCAGCCAGGCGTTCATGTGCCCGGACAGGTCCTCGGACTCCGGAGTCCACGAGGCGCGCATCTCGACCTCCGTGGTGGCACCCTCGTGCGCCTTGGTGCCGAACCCCTCGGTGGTGGCCCGGGTGACCGTTCCGCTCAGGGTGTGGTGGGTGGCGCCGTGGGCCTCCAGCGCGTCGGTGAGCCAGCTCCACGCGACCGGCCCCAGCAGGGGATCGGTCGCGATCTCCGACTCCAGTTCGGAGTTGGCCTGGCAGACCACGCGGAAGGGGCCGGGCCAGTCGCGGGTGCCCTCGGGGTCGTACAGCAGGATCAGCCGCCCCCAGGCGATCTCCTCGCCCTGGACCGCGACCTCGGCGGACACGGCGGCTGTGTGGGGAGCCAGCCGCTGGGGTGAGGGGATCTCCCGAACGGTGATCTCGGGGCGGATGAGGGGAGAGCGCAGGGCCTCGACCGCTCGCCGGAACGTCTCTTGAGCGTTCTCGGCGCTACCGACATCGGGCATGGTGGAAACGTCAGCCTTCGTTTGGTGGTGATCACGCGTCCTGGCGGGGTGCGTCGGGGACGTGCCCCGCCGATGGTGTGATGGTGGGCACGGAACCGACCGTGGCACGGCGGAACCGCGCCGGGCCGCAGTTCCCCCGGCGTGTCGGTGTTTTGTGATGATCTTGGGACCGCCCGGACGCCCGTCCCGGTCCGCTTCGCCCCGCCCGGACCGGATCGTTCCGCGGTCGCCGCCCCCCGGGTTCGGCGATCCGAGTGAGACCACCGGGACGGGCATGGCACGATTCAAGGGTGACGCTTCAAGAATCTCCCTTCCTTCGCGCCTGCCGGCGCCTCCCGGTGTCCCACACACCGGTGTGGTTCATGCGCCAGGCCGGGCGCTCCCTGCCCGAGTACCGACGGGTCCGTGCCGACGTGCCGATGCTTGAGGCGTGTGCGCGACCCGACATGATCACCGAGATCACGATGCAGCCGGTCCGCCGCTACGACGTGGACGCCGCGATCTTCTTCAGCGACATCGTGGTGCCGCTCAAGGCCATCGGCATCGACCTGGACATCAAGCCGGGCGTGGGCCCCGTGGTCGAGGAGCCGATCCGTGACGCGGGCGGGATCAAGCGCCTGCGCGAGCTCGAACCCGGCGACGTCCCGTACGTGACCGAGGCGGTCGGCCAGCTCCTGGGCGAGCTCGGCGACAAGCCGCTGATCGGCTTCGCGGGAGCCCCGTTCACGCTGGCCTCCTACCTCATCGAGGGCGGGCCGTCGAAGAACCACGAGCACACCAAGGCGCTGATGTACGGCGAGCCCGAGCTGTGGGACGAGCTCATGCGCCGCCTGGCCACCATCACCCTGGGCTTCCTGAAGGTCCAGATCGAGGCGGGGGCCAGCGC
This sequence comes from Nocardiopsis sp. NPDC007018, assembly GCF_040635075.1. Taxonomy (NCBI): domain Bacteria; kingdom Bacillati; phylum Actinomycetota; class Actinomycetes; order Streptosporangiales; family Nocardiopsidaceae; genus Nocardiopsis; species Nocardiopsis sp. NPDC007018. The sequence continues at coordinate 44,693 of NZ_JBEYHA010000022.1, read as the reverse complement.
GGTCCAGCTCTTCGACTCCTGGGTCGGGGCGCTCAGCGCCGAGGACTACCGTGCCTCCGTGCTGCCCTACACCTCGTGGATCTTCGGACAGCTGACCGAGTACGAGGTGCCGCGCATCCACTTCGGCGTGGGCACCGGCGAGCTGCTGAGCCTGCTCAGCGAGGCCGGGGCCGACGTGGTGGGCGTGGACTGGCGGGTGCCCCTGGACAAGGCCGTCCAGCGGGTCCAGCCGGGCACGGCGCTCCAGGGCAACCTGGACCCGGCCACCCTCTTCGCGCCCTGGGAGGTGGTCGCCGACCGCACGCGCGACATCCTCGCCCGGGGCCGCGCCGCCGACGGCCACATCTTCAACCTCGGCCACGGCGTGCTGCCCACCACCGACCCGACCATGCTCGAACGGCTCACCGCCTTCGTGCACGAGGAGACTTCCTCTTAGGACCCCTTCGGTCGGCTCCGCACGCGCCGGGGCCCGGCACCCGTGGCGGGTGCCGGGCCCCGGCGCGTGTGCGCGGGGCGTCGGGTCACGGTCGCTCCGAGGCGTCCTGCGGCGACTCCTCCGGGCCGTCCTCCGGTGCGGCTTCCTCGGACTCCTCCCGCCCCTTCGTCTCCGGCACCGGCTCCGTCCCGCTCGTGACGGGCTCCGCCGACTCGGCTCGGCGGGCCCGGCGCCGCCCGCGCCAGACCCACAGAGGCCAGGCGCCGAGCACGGCGACCACCACGGCGAAGGGCAGCAGCCACCCCGCGGCCACGGCCAGCCCCTGCCCCAGGCCGACCAGCGCGCGCCACCCGCGTTCGAGGCCGCCCAGGAACCCGACCGAGTCCCGGACCGGTTCCTCCAGGTAGGTGGCGGGGGGTTGGAGGGTGAGGCGCACCGTCGAGAACGAGGTCTGGTTCTCCAGCACCCGCTGCCGGGCCTGGAGCGCCTCCAGCTCCTCCTGGCGGCGCTGGAGCTCACTCTCCACGCGCAGCAGGTCGTCGACGTCCTCGGCCTGCTCCAGGTAGCCGCGCAGGGTCTCCACGGCGGTCTCGGACGACGCGACCCGGCTCTCGACGTCGGCCACCTCCTCGGTGACGTCCAGCACGTTCCGGTCCAGCATGGAGCGGTCGCCCAGGGCGGCCAGCTCCTCCAACGCGTCCTCGTAGTCCTCGCTGGGCACGCGCAGGGTCAGCAGGCCCTCGGGGTGGTCGTCCCGGGGCGTGGACAGGCTCTCGGACTCCACATAGCCGCCGAGGTCCAGTGTGTGTCGCTTCGCCAGGTCGGAGGCCTCGGCGACGTCGTCGACGCGCACGGTCATGTCGGCGGTGTGGACCAGCTGTCGCTCGCCCACCTCCACTTCCGATCCGACGGAACCGCCCTCGGCCGGGTCGGTGTCGGCGGCGGCCCCCTCGGCCGAGAACTCGGCCCCCGACTCGGCGACCGCCTGCCGTTCGGGCGCGGCCGCACCGACGGAGTCCGGCACGGCACCGCTGTTGGAGGAGGCCCCGCAGGAGGCCAACAGCAGGACGGCCAACCCGGAGGCGACGGCCAGACCCGTGGTGCGCGCCCCGCGGGACGGTGTCAACGCTGAAGTGTCCATGCCGGTTCGACGTGCCCCGAGCGGGCGCCGTTTCCGCCGCCGGATAACGGGACCGCAACGGCCCCTTCGGGGCGGTCGGATCACTGTGACCCGCGGCATCTGGGAAGCTGGTGGCATGCCTGAAGCACCGCATGTCGTCGTGATCGGGGGCGGCGTCTCCGGCCTCACCGCCGCGCACCGCCTCAACGGCCGGGGGGTCGCCACCACGGTGGTGGAGGCCGCCGACGCCCCGGGGGGCAAGCTCCGGGCCTCACCCGTGGCCGGAGTGTCGGTCGACGCCGGTGCCGAGGCGGTGCTCGCCCGCCGTCCCGAGGCCCTGGACCTGTTCACCGAGCTCGGCCTCGACGACCGTGTGGTGCACCCCGGTTCCGGAGGCGCGGCCATCTACAGCCGCGGGCGGGTTCGCCCGCTGCCCAAGGGCCAGCTCATGGGCGTGCCCGGCGACCTGGGCGCGCTGGCCCGCAGCGGGGTCCTCTCCCCGGCCGGGACGCTGCGCGCCGCCCTCGACCTGGTGTGGCCGCGCACCCCGGTGCGCTCCGACGTGCCGGTGGCCGCCTACGTCGGAGCCCGGATGGGGCGCCAGGTGGTGGACCGGCTGGTCGAACCCCTCCTGGGGGGCGTCTACGCGGGAAGGGCCGACGAACTCTCCCTGGACTCGACGCTGCCGCAGATCGCCCCCATGGCCCGGCGGGACCGCTCCCTGATGAGCGCCGTGCGCACGAGTCTGCGGGGTCGCGGAGCCGCCCCCACCAGCTCCGGGCCGGTCTTCGCCTCCCTGCGCGGCGGGGTCGCCTCCCTCGTGGACGCCCTCGCGGCGCGCCAGGAGGACCTGCGCACGGGGACCCGGGCCCACTCCCTCGAGCGGCTCCCCTCGGGCTGGAGAGTGCGCCTGGAGGGCGCGGACGACGCTTCCAGGGGGGAGGCGATCGACTGCGACGCGGTCCTGCTGGCCTGCCCCGCCGCCGAGGCCGCCCGCCTGCTCGCCGACACCGCGCCCGACGCCACCCGGGAGCTGCGCCGGATCGAGTACGCCAGCATGGCGCTGGTGACCCTCGCCCTGCCCGCCTCCGCCTTCTCCCGACCGCTCACCGGAACCGGATTCCTGGTACCGGCGGGGGAGGGGCTCACCATCAAGGCCGCCACGTTCTCCAGCAACAAGTGGCCCTGGCTGGCCCGTGAGCTGGATAGGGTCAACCCGGGGGAGGACCTTCTGGTCCTGCGCTGCTCCATCGGCCGGTTCGGCGACACGGGGGCGCTGAGCCGCTCCGACGACGACCTGGCCGCGACCGCGCTCGCCGACCTGGCGCACGTCACCGGCGTGCGCGGGACTCCGGTGGAGACCAGGGTGACGCGGTGGGCCGACGGCCTGCCGCAGTACGCGGTCGGCCACGCCGACCGGGTCGAACGCCTCCGCGCCGACGTGCGGCGCCATCCCGGGCTGGGCGTGTGCGGCGCCGCCTACGGGGGCGTGGGCATCCCCGCGTGCGTCGCCGACGCGGGCCGCGAGGCCGCACGCCTGGCCGACACCCTCACCGACCACAGCCGTACCAGCGGCGGCGACCAGAGCGCCGCCGGAACGAACCAGCAAGGAGTCAACCCGTGACGGGGCAGCAGAACCAGGCCGTCGCCCAGGACGGCACCGACCTCAACCAACTCATCCGCTACACCATGTGGTCGGTCTTCCGGGTCGACGACCTGGAGGGCGTGGACCGGGCCTCGGCCGCCGAGGAGCTCCAGGGCCTGCTCGACAAGGCCGAGGAGCAGGGCGTGACCACACGGGGCAGCTACGACGTCCAGGGCTTCCGGGCCGACGCCGACCTCATGTTCTGGTGGGTCGCCGACACCCCCGAACAGCTCCAGGGCGTCTACTCCGACTTCCGGCGCACCCGGGTCGGCCGCGCCAGCACGCCGGTGTGGTCGGTCATGGGCCTGCACCGCCCGGCCGAGTTCAACCGGGGCCACGTGCCCGCCTTCCTGGCGGGGGAGGAGCCGCGGGACAACGTCTGCGTGTACCCGTTCGTGCGCTCCTACGAGTGGTACCTGCTGCCCGACGACGAGCGCCGCGCCATGCTCGCCGAGCACGGCCGTATGGCGGCCCCGTACCCGGACGTGCGGGCCAACACGGTCTCCTCGTTCGGCCTGAACGACTACGAGTGGCTGCTGGCCTTCGAGGCCGACGAGCTGTACCGCATCGTGGACCTCATGCGTCACCTGCGCGGTGCCAAGGCCCGCCTGCACACCCGTGAGGAACTGCCCTTCTACACCGGGCGGCGCAAGAGCGTGGCCGAGCTGGTCGCCTCCCTGCCGTAGGCGGTGCCGAGGACGAGGACGGCCCCCGCACCGATCGGTGGGGGGCCGTCCTCGTCCTCCTGGGAGGGCTACTCGGCGTGCGGAGCGGGCGGCGGCACCGCGCGGCGGGTGGCGACCACGTAGAAGGGCAGCGAGACGATGGTGAGCAGGACCAGGGCGCTCATGAGGTAGATCAGCGCCTCACCGGCGGGCAGGCCCAGACCCCAGGCGGCGATGAAGGCCACGCCCGTGGCGAGCATGCCCAGCACCGCGTAGACACGCCTGCCGCGCGGCTTGGGGTACTCCATCCGGCTGACCATCAGCCAGGAGACGAGGAGTACGGCCCCGGCCCCGGCCAGCAGCGGCGGGTCCAGCAGCACGATCGTCACCACGGCCATGGCGCCGAACGGGCACGGCAGCCCGGTGAAGTAGTTCGCGTCGGGGGCCTGGCACGAGAACCGCGCCAGCCGGACGATCACGGCGAGCAGCACAGCGCCGCCCGCCACCACCGGCAGCAGCCCGGAGCCGCCCGAGACGGTGCCCCACACCACGAAGAAGAACGCCGGGGCGAACCCGAAGCTGATCACGTCGGCGAGGTTGTCCAGTTCGGCGCCCATACCGCTGCCGCCCAGCTTGCGGGCGACCCTGCCGTCGAGGACGTCGAGGGTGGCCGCGACCATCAACAGCCCCACGGCCGTGGCCATCGCGGACTTCGGCAGGGGACCGGCCGCGCCGCCCGCCACGTGCGCGGCCTGCGCCGTGGCCAGCGCCCACACCGCGAGGAACCCGCACAGGGCGTTGCCCAGCGTCAGGTAGTCGGCGACCCCGAGGCGGAGCCGGGGCGCCTCTCCGGGAGTGTCGGAGGCGGTCCGCGCGGCGGGGACGGCCTCAGTCGGCGTCAAGACGGGTTTCTCCGGCGCGGACCTTCTGGCCGACCTCCACCGCCGGGGCGATCCCACGCGGAAGGTAGACGTCGACGCGTGACCCGAACCGGATGAGGCCGATCCTCTCGCCTTGCTCGACCTTCTGCCCCGCAGCGAGATACGGGACGATACGCCGGACCATCGCGCCGGCGATTTGAACGACCGTGATCTCACCGATCTCGGTTTCAAGGGTCCAGATGACGCGCTCATTACGCTCGCTGTCCTTGTCGAAGGCGGGGCGGAAGCCCCCGGGGCGGTGCTCGACGCCGGTCACGACTCCGGCGAGGGGGGCACGGTTGACGTGCACGTTGAGGGGGTTCATGAACACCGCGACCCTGATGCGCCCGTCGGGCTGGGGGTCGAGGCTCTGGACGACGCCGTCGGCCGCGGACAGCACCCGACCGGTCGCCGGACCACGGTTGGGGTCCCGGAAGAACCAGGTCATACCCGCGGCCAGGGCGACCACCGGTACGGCGGCGACGGCCCCGACCCGGGATCGACGGGCGAGCAGGGCGGCGGCTCCCGCCGCACCGAGCGCCGGGACCAGCCAGGGGGCCGAACCCTGGGCCATGCCCAGGCGTGGCCTGGCCGGGGGCCGAGGGGAGACGGAGGAGGTGGGTGAGTCGTCGGTCATCGAGAGCTTTCGTCGCGGGTCGGTCGGTCGCCCGCACATCGGGTACCGCTGTGAGGGGTGAACCCGGCGGTGGCCGGGTTCGCGTGTGCGCGGTCACCGGGTGGGGCCCGCCGCGCGCGCCCTCCGGTCGACTTCTGGCCGAACGTCGGTGCGCTGGTGAGATTATCGCCGATCCCGAGGCAACGGGGATCGGTCCGGCTCGGGACCTGGTCCGTCCCGGTGGGAGGGAGGGCCCTTCACCAGGATGCCATGTCGACTATTCCGAGGGCTCCAGGGTGAGGGCGACGGAGTTGATGCAGTACCGGGCGTCCGTGGGGGTGGCATACCCCTCCCCTCGGAAGACGTGACCCAGGTGGGAGTGGCAGGTGGCGCATCGCACCTCGGTGCGCACCATTCCGAGCGAGGCGTCCTCGTGCAGGGTCACGGCGTCGGAGTCGGCCGGGTCGAAGAAGCTCGGCCACCCGCAGTGGGAGTCGAACTTCTCGTCGGAGCGGAAGAGCACGCTCCCGCACCCCCGGCAGCGGTAGACACCGGTGGTCGTGGTGTCGACGTAGGCGCCGGTCCAGGCGCGCTCGGTGCCCGACAGGCGGAGCACGGCGTACTCCTGCTCGTCGAGGCGCTCGCGCCACTCCTGATCGGTTCGGGGAAAGTCGCGGGACTCCCCGCCGTTGGTGTCCGGTGCCTGGTCCGATGCGTCAGCCATGGTGACGACGCTACCCGGAAACGCGCTCCGGTGCTGCCACGGGACACGGAGTGAAGAAATCGGACCTTCGTCACGCATGCCAACGCACAAGGTAAATCATCCTTAAGCGCCACATACCCCTAACTTCACCTTCCATGACGTTCGGTGTCCGAGCGCACGGGTACGGGCTCATGGAGGGGTCAGCGATCGAGGTGCACTGGGGCAGGTGACATGGCTGTTACGGCTGAACGGGCACTCGGAGTGAACAGACGACCTCTGCGCGTGGGCAGGATGCGTTACGGCCTGTGGTGGCTGAGCCAGGCCACCGCGGGCACCCGGTCGAGGGCGAGGACCGTCGGGGACGGTGCCGCCGCGGTGGGTCGGGAGCTGCTCTGGGCCGCCGAGCTCAGTCTGCGGTCCACCGTCGCCGGGATCGAGTACGCGCGTCCGGAACCCTGGGGGGACCGCAAGCTGTTCGGGCTGGTGACGGCGATCGCCGTCGGCGCCCTGGCGGTGGCGGTCGTGTTGGGCATGGGCATGGCGCAGTGGGCGATGACGTCGTCCAACGCCATGTTCTTCGCGGCGGCGGGCGCCGTCGCCGTGGGACTCGCCCTCCTCCCGTTGTCGTACCTGGTCTTCGCCTCGCGTCGGGGCCGTCCCCGGAACACGTCCGAAGGGCAGGGGCGGGAAGCCGAACGCGACCGCCCGCACGGGCACGGGGAGTTCGGGGAGGCCTCGGAGGGGCCCGCCGTCCGCGTGGTGCGTCCGAGGGTGGAGGGCCAGTTCACGGAGGTTCCGGGTGAGGTGACCAGCGCGCGGAGTTCGGATGCGGGCGTGCCGAGGTAGCGACCGGCGGGGCCAGGCCGGTCCGTCGGCGGAGGAGGGGTGCCCGGACGGGCACCCCTCTCGTCGTTTCCGGCCGGAGACGAGGAGAGGGCCCGGGCCGGTCGAGGGCCCCCGGTCAGGCGTCGAAGTCGTACTGCAGCACGTACGCCGCACCGTCCATGGTGATCTCGTTGAACTCCACGGGCCGGTGTCCGGCGGTCAGCGCGGTGCGCGCGACCTCCAGGACGGGCGTCCCCGGACCCAGGGCCAGCTCCACCGCCTCCTCGGGGGTGGGCATGCGCACGCGGATCTCCTCGGTGAAGTGGGCCGGGGCGTGGCCGAGCTCCGCGAGCCGCGCGTAGACGCCCCCGGGGCCGGTGTCGTCGGCGCGGATGCGCAGGGCGGCGGGGGAGTCCTCCCGCCCCGCCCACAGGTGCGGGGACAGGTGGGAGACGGCGCTCTGCACCGGTTGGCCGTCCACGAGGTAGCGCCGGGAACGCCGCACCACCGTGGAGCCGGCTGTCAGGCCGAGGGCCCGCAGGACGTGGTCCCCGGGGGTCACCTCGTCCACGACCAGGCCCTCCACCTCGTACCCGCGCGTGTCGCCGTCGGTCTGCCAGATGGCCCGTCCGGCTCCCCACAGCTCCTTGGACAGGCGCCGGGCCCCGTGGCGGCGCAGCGGTCGGAACGCCCGCACGTAGACGCCCGACCCGCGCACGGCCACCGCCAGGCCCTCGTTGATGAGGACGGACAGGGCCTGCCGGGCGGTCGCCCGGGCGACCCCGTGTCGCTCCATGAGGGTGTTCTCCCCGGGCAGGCGGTCGCCGTCGGCGTACCGTCCGGAGCGGATCTGTCCCCGTAGCTCCTCGGCTATCTCCCGGTAGACGGGAGGGGACCCGTTTTCGGACGTCGGCACCACGTTCATCCTCTCGCCCAGGGGACCACACCGGTGAGCCCCGCCGATGCGGTGTGTCCATTCGCAGCGCCTTCCGTGGAAGGCACACCACGGGTATGTCCGGTTGCGGGATGGTTCATGCGTCATTGTGGGGCGGCCGAAACCGAGCGGTTATGGGGAGGACCCGTGCGGCCGCCTAGTCGCGCAGGTAGCGGGTGAACAGGTGGCCCCCGGACTCCAGGAGGCGCGCCAACCGCACGGGCGTGTTCAGGGCGGAGGCGTGCTCCAGTCCGCCGGGTGTTCCCGGGCCGCCGGCGACGATCCGGGGCGACCCGGCGCCCAACAGGTGCGGGCTCACCGTCAGGCAGAGTTCGTCCAGCAGGCCCGCCGCGACGAACTCGGCCAGCAGGTGCGGACCCCCCTCGGTCAGAACCCGGTACAGGCCGCGTTCGGCCAGGGCGTTCACGACGTGCTCCGGGGTCACCGAGACCCCGTCGACCACCACGAGGTCGGCGTGCTCGGCCACGGACCGCCGGAGCGCGGCGGGGGCGTCCGCGACGGTGAACACGATCGTGCGGGCGTCGTCGGGGGCGCCGGTGAGAAGTTCGGCGTCGAGCTCCAGGGAGCGCGACACGACCGCGACACGGGGCGTGGCGGGGCGTCCCTCGCGCAGGTCCGCCCACACCTCGCGCGGCCGCACCGGACGGTAGCCCTCCTTGCGCGCGGTGGCGGCCCCGACCAGGACGACGTCGCACAGGCCCCGGAGCACCCCCATGACCCTGCGGTCCGGGTCCGAGGACAGGTCGCGGCTGCGTCCCGAGGGACCGATCGCGCCGCCGTCGGCGCTGGCCACCATGTTGGCGCGCAGCCAGGGCCGGTCCAGGCCCAACGGGTAGGCGTAGGCCTCCGCCAGGTCGATGTCCTCGGCACCGGGGACGGGTAGGAGTTCGCGGAAGCGGAGGGGTTCGGGCGCTGAGCCCTGGCGGTGTGTACTCGACATGGTCACCCAGGTTAGGGGTGCGGCACTCCGGGGCGGCGCAGGGCCGGGGGCCCGTGGCGGGTCCCCGGCCCCTCGCGCTCCCCACGGACCCCACCGCCGTGGGGAGCGGTGTTCGCGGCGCCCCCGCCGGTCAGCCGCCTCGGTGCGAGGCCCGCCGCAACAGCGTCATGGCGCGGTCGATCACCCGCAAGGGGCCGCCCGCCGTGACGAAAGGACGCTCCCGTACGTCCGGATCAGCGGTGTCCAGTACGGTCTCCCACGCCATGCCGTACTCGGTGCCGGGAAGTTTGAACTCCACGGCCTCCGGGCCGCTGTTGAGCAGGAGGACGAAGGAGCCGTCGCGGATACGGCGCCCGTGCTCGTCGGGTTCGGTGATGGCGTCCCCGTTGAGGAACACCCCCAGCGCACGCTCGCCGCTGTTCCAGTCGGCGCCCTCCATCGTCGACCCGTCCGGGCGCAGCCACGAGATGTCCGGCAGGCCGCCCGACCCCGCGCGTGCGCCCCCCACCGGGCCGCCCTGGAAGAAGCGGCGGCGCCGGAACACCGGGTGCTCCCGGCGCAGCCGCGCCAGCTCGCGCACGTACTCCAGCAGGTCGTTGCCCGGGTAATCGCCGGTGAGTCCCGCTCCCTCCCAGTCGATCCAGGCGATCTCGTTGTCCTGGCAGTAGGCGTTGTTGTTGCCGCCCTGGGTGCGCCCTATCTCGTCGCCGTGCGAGAGCATCACCACCCCCTGCGACAGGTACAGGGTGGTGAGGTAGTTGCGGACCTGCCTGCGGCGCAGGGCCAGGATCGCGGAGTCCTCGGTGGGGCCCTCCACCCCGTGGTTCCAGGAGCGGTTGTCGTCGGTTCCGTCCCGGTTGTTCTCGCCGTTGGCCTCGTTGTGCTTGTCGTTGTAGGAGACCAGGTCGGCCATGGTGAAACCGTCGTGGCAGGTGATGAAGTTGATCGAGGCCACCGGTCTGCGGCCGTCGTCCTGGTACAGGTCGCTGGAACCGGCCAGGCGCGAGGCCAGTTCGCCCTTGACCGGCTCGCCGCGCCAGAAGTCGCGGACGGTGTCGCGGTACTTGCCGTTCCACTCGGTCCACAGAGGTGGGAAGTTGCCCACCTGGTAGCCGCCCGGACCCACGTCCCAGGGCTCGGCGATCAGCTTCACCTGCGAGATCACCGGGTCCTGCTGCACGATGTCGAAGAAGGTGCTGAGCCGGTCGACGTCGTGGAACTCGCGGGCCAGGGCGGAGGCGAGGTCGAAGCGGAACCCGTCCACGTGCATCTCCAGGACCCAGTACCGCAGGGAGTCCATGATGAGCTGCAACGAGTGCGGGTGGCGCACGTTCAGGCTGTTCCCGCACCCGGTGTAGTCGAGGTAGTAGCGCTGGTCCTCGTCGCTGACCCGGTAGTACCCCAGGTTGTCGATACCCCGCCAGGACAGGGTGGGGCCCATGTGGTCGCCCTCGGCGGTGTGGTTGTAGACCACGTCGAGGAGCACCTCGATGCCCGCCTCGTGCAGCGACTTCACCATGGCCTTGAACTCCTGCACCTGCTGCCCGCGCGAACCGCGTGCCGCGTACCCGCTGTGCGGGGCCAGGAAGGCCAGGGTGTTGTAGCCCCAGTAGTTGGTGAGCCCCCGGGCCACCATCGCGTGCTCGGGCACGAAGTGGTGGACCGGCATCAGCTCGACCGCGGTCACCCCCAACGAGGTGAGGTAGCCGATGACCTCGGGGTGGGCCAGGCCCGAGTAGGTCCCCCTCTGGTGTTCGGGCACGGCGGGGTGGCGCATCGTCAGCCCGCGCACGTGCGTCTCGTAGATCACCGTCTGGTGGTACGGGGTGTTGGGACGCTTCTCGTTGCCCCAGTCGAAGAACGGGCTGACCACCACGCACTTGGGTACGTGTTCGGCGCTGTCGGCCGTGTTCTTGCGGGCCGGGTCGGCGAAGTGGTAGCTGAACAGCGACTCGTGCCAGGTCAGGTCGCCGTCGAGCGCCTTCGCGTAGGGGTCGGTGAGGAGCTTGTTCGGATTGCAGCGCAGCCCCTGCTCGGGTGCGTACGGGCCGTGCACGCGGTACCCGTACCGTTGCCCGGGGCCGATCCCGGGCAGGTACCCGTGCCACACGAAGCCGTCGTACTCGGCCAGTGGTACGCGGGTCTCCTCGCCGTCGTCGTCGAACAGGCACAGCACCACCTGTTCGGCGGCCTCGGAGAAGAGTGAGAAATTGGTTCCGGAACCGTCGTAGGTCGCACCGAGCGGATAGGAACTACCGGGCCAGACTTCCACCATAGGCGTCGTCAGTCTCTAGGTTTCGGGGCCCGTAAGGGCGATTTTCGATGGTGACGACTTCTTTCTTCCGCTTCGGCCGCGGAAGTATGCCGAACTGGGCCGATGTTCGTTCCCGGCCGCCCGTTCCGCGTTTTCTGCGGCTTTTGTGCAGTCAATGGAAGGGAAAGGGAAAAGGGTGGGAGGTCCCGTGGCACCCGGGCTCGAGTTCAGCGCCGGGGGCGGGCCCGGTCCAGGATCAGGTCCGTGTCCACGCCCCGGGGCAGGGTCCCGAACACGTGCCCCCACTCGCCGCCCAGCCGGGACGCGGTGAACGCCTCCGCCACCGGTGTGGGAGCGTGGCGCAGCAACACCGACGCCTGGAGGGTCAGCGCCATCAGCTCCACGACCGCACGGGCCCGGTACTGGGCCTCCTCGGGGTCGGCCAGGACACCGGACAGCCGCTTCAGGGCGTCGTCGTAGTGGTCGTCGGACCCGGCGGCGGTGTCGAGCTCGGCGAGGAAGGCCTCCACGGACTCCGGGGCCCTCGCCATCGCCCGCAGCACGTCCAGCGCGGCGACGTTGCCCGACCCCTCCCAGATGGAGTTGAGCGGGGAGTCCCGGAACAGCCGCGGCATGCCCGACTCCTCCACGTACCCGTTGCCGCCCAGGCACTCCAGGGCCTCGGCCGCGTGCGCCGGCTGGCGCTTGGTCACCCAGAACTTGCCCACGGCCACGCCCAGGCGGCGGAAGGCGGCCTCGCCCTCGTCGCCGCGTACCGCGCGGTCCACCGCCCCGGCCAGGCGCGTCATGAGGGCCGTGGCGGCCTCCGACTCCAGGGCCAGGTCGGCCAGGACGTTGCGCATCAGCGGTTGATCGACCAGCGCACGGCCGAAGGCGCTCCTGGTCTCCGCGTGGTGGAGGGCCTGCACCACGGCGGCGCGCATGCCCGAGGCGGAACCGATCACGCAGTCCAACCGGGTGCTGTTGACCATCTCGATGATGGTGGGCACGCCCCGGCCGGGTTCGCCGACCACATGGGCCACCGCGCCGTCGTACTCCAGTTCGGCGGAGGCGTTGGACCGGTTGCCGAGCTTGTCCTTCAACCGCTGGACGAACATCCGGTTCCGGGAGCCGTCGGGCAGCACGCGAGGAACCAGGAAACAGGTCAGCCCCTCGGGGGCCCGCGCCAGGGTGAGGAACACGTCGCTCATGGGGGCGGAGGTGAACCACTTGTGCCCGGTCAGCAGGTGGTGGCCCTCGGCGGTGGCCACGGCGCGCGTGGTGTTGGCGCGTACGTCGGAGCCGCCCTGCTTCTCGGTCATCGACATGCCCGCGAGCAGGCCGCGCTTGGTGAGCGGCGACCGCAGGCCGAAGTCGTAGGTGCGCGCGGTGAGCAGCGGTTCGTACCGCTCGGCCAGCTCGGGGGAGTGGCGCAGGGCGGGCACGGAGGCGTAGGTCATGGAGATCGGGCAGCCGTGGCCGCTCTCCGCCTGCGACCAGAGGAAGAACTTGGCCGCACGGGCCACGTGGGCGCCCTCGCGGTCGTCGGCCCAGGGGGCGGCGTGCAGCCCGTGCTCCACGGCCTGGTCCATGAGCACGTGGTACGCGGGCTGGTAGTCGACCTCGTCCACTCGGTGGCCGTAGCGGTCGTGGGTGCGCAGGACCGGAGGGTAGGAGTTGGCGGCCTCGCCCCACGCGCGCACCCGCTCCGAGCCCGCGGCGTCGCCGACCTCGCGCACGTCCGCCTCGGCCCATCCCGCGCCCTCGCGGCGCAGGCCCTCCAGAAGGGCGGGGTCGTCGGCGGCGCTGTGGTCGCCGAGCGGAGTGGCCTGGTTGAACACTTCGTGTGTGTCGGGCATTCCGGCTCCGATCCTGGTTCGGGGTGGGCGGGTGCCGGAATCCTATCCCCGCCGGGAACACCCGACCGAACCCGGTTCGGTAACGCCGCCGCAACACTTCGGGCCGGTGTGCGCCGGTGCCCGCGCCCCCCGGGTCCGCGCCCGCCCCGGTGCGCGGGTCACGGCCACAGGAGCCCGCGCTCCCACGGTGCGCCGGTGTCCCGGCGCCGGTAGCGCAGGCGCGTGTGGCGCCGGTCCGGGTCCGCCTGCCAGAACTCGACCTCGGTGGGCACCAGCCGGTACAGGCCCCAGTCGTCGGGCACCAGTCCGGGGTCGGCCTCCAGCCGGGCACGGCTCTCCTCGGCGGTCGCGTGGACGGTCTCCAGGGAGTCCAGGGGCTGGCTCTGGCGACCGTGCAGACCCGCCACCCGGCCCTCCAGGGGACGCGCGGAGAAGTCGGCGGCGCGCTCGCGGGCGCCCGCCAGCTCCACGGGGCCGCGCAGCCGCACCTGGCGGCCCTGTGGCCCCCAGAAGAAGAGGAGCGCGGCCCGGGGGTTCTCGGCGAGCTCGCGGCCCTTGACCGAGGACGTGGTGGTCGCGAAGGACCAGCCCTCGTCGGTGAGGTCCTTCAGGATGAGCACACGCGCGGACGGCGTCCCGTCGGCGCCCGCCGTGGCCAGCGTCATCGCGTGCGGCTCGGGCACCCCTGCCGCGATCGCCTCGCCCAGCCACTCCACGAACAGCTCCACCGGGTCGTCCGGCGCGGTGGAGGGGTCGAAGGCGGCCAGCGGGCCCGCGAAGACCCGCAGCCCGCGCAGCATGTCCCGGATACCCTCACGCTCGGCCATCCACTTCTCCGTCCACTCGGTCCGGGCCCCGAAGCTACCTCCGAAACGTCGGTGCGGTCCAGCAGTATGGGCCGTGCCGATCCCACAGCCCCACCCCCATCCCCATCCCCGAGGAGAAGACCATGGGCCACCACGCCACCGGACCCGACCCCGACGCCCTGCTCGCCGACATGCGGTCCGACCCCTACTTCCCCGCCCACCTCGTCGAGCGCGGCCGGGCGATCCTGCTGGCCCTGTGCGCCCGGATCGAGGCCGACCGCCCGGCCGACCTCGCGGAGCTCTACGTCCTCACCCACGCGGCCACCGAGGAGTTCAACTCCCTTGAGGAGGAGTTCGACGCCGCCGGAAGCGAGATCGAGACCGTGGCCAGAGAGGACATCGGCGGCTCCTTCTGGCTGGTCGCGGCCGCATACGGCTTCACCGACGCCGACCCCGAGGAGCTCGTCGCGCCCCGGGACTGGTGACCGGGGGCGCCCCGCCCGGTTTCGCACCGAACGTCCCCCGGTACGATGCGCGGGCCGTGGCGGTCCGGACCCGTCACGGGATGCGAACGGCGGGTGCGCACCGGGCCCGCGACGAGGGGGAACATGGCTGACGCGGCACCGACCGGACACACGGGGTGGCTGTGGGGCCTGTTGGGCAGCGTGGTCCTCACCCACACCGCCCTCAACCTGGTGCGTCCCCTCATCTCCTACCGCACCATCGCGGTGGGCGGCGACGCCGTCGAGATCGGCCTGGTCACCGCCGCCTACGCCCTGCTCCCACTGGTCGTCGCGGTCTCCCTGGGACGCTTCACCGACCGCGCGCCCCGGATCGCCTGGCTCGCGGGGCTCGGCTCGGTCGTCCTGGCCGCTGGCAGCCTCCTCTTGGCCGCGTCCGGGGGGTTGGTCGGGCTGGCCCTGGCCAGCACGGTCGTGGGGGTGGGGCACCTGCTGTGCATGGTCGCGGCCCAGGCCCTCATCGCCCGCTACTCGCGCCCCGAACACCTGGACCGCGACTTCGGCTGGTTCACCGCCGCGGCCTCCCTCGGGCAGCTCGCCGGACCCCTGGTCTCCGGCGCCCTGCTCGCGGACGCCTCCGGCGCGGAACTGCTCTCCGCCACCTCCACCGCGCTGCTGTTGGCCGGGGCGGTGGCCGCCCTGGGCGTCCTGCCGCTGATCCCGCTGGCCCGGCTGCGCCCGCTGCGGCGCACCGCCGAGGAGCGGGCCGCGCCCCCGGTGCCCACGCGCGACCTCCTGCGTCGCCCCGGGATGCCCTCCGCCCTGTTCACCAGCCTCGCGCTGCTGACCGCGGTGGACATCCTGACCGCCTACCTGCCGCTCATCGCCGAGAGCCGGGGGCTGTCGCCGATGCTCGTCGGGGTGCTGCTGAGCCTGCGCGCCGGGGCCTCCCTGCTCTCCCGTCTCACCCTGCCGTGGATGCGGCGGCGGTGGTCGCGCAGAGTCCTGGTGACCACCAGCACCTCCGTGGCCGCCGCCGCGCTCGTCCTGGTGGCGCTGCCGGCGGGCGGGTTCGCCACCCTGGCGACGGTACTCCTGGTGGGCGGGTTCCTGCTCGGCCTGGGGCAGCCCCTGACCATGGCCCAGGTCACCACCCTGGCCCCGGACGGCGCCCGTGGGGCGGCGCTGGCCCTGCGGATCTGGGGCAACCGTCTCGGGCAGGTCGCCGTCCCGGCCGCCGCGGCCGGGGTCGCGGGAGCGGTGGGCGCCCCGGGCGCGCTGCTGTTCTCCGCCGCGATCCTGCTCGCCGCGGCCGTCACCGCGGCCTGACCGCGCACGCGGGCCAACCGCGGCCGGGACGGGCCAGAGGCGGGCGGCCACCGGGACCGCCCGCCTCCTGGGAGGACTCACACGGGGGCCCGCCAGGCCGCCACCGCCGCGTCGTAGCGCTCCCACACCACGTGGGCGAGCTCGGGCGCGTCCCCGAGCGCGTCGACGACCACCGAGGCCCCGGCCGCCACCGACTGCGCCCGCACCCGGTCGGAGAAGAACCCGGGGGCCAACAGGTAGCCGCTGACCGCCACCCGGCGGTGGCCGCGCGCGAGCAGGTCCCGCACCGCATCGCCCGGGGTCGGCTCGGCCGCCGAGGCGTAGGCCGCCACGACCTCGCCCCAGGGGCCCCGCTCGGCCAGTTCGCGGGTCATCGAGGCGATCACCGCGTTGGCCCCGGCATCACTCGACCCCGCCGACGCCAGCACCAGCGCCGTGTCCGGATCGGCGCGTGCCCCGGCCTCGGCCAGCCGCCGTTCCACCGCGTCGAGCAGCAGCGGGTGCGGACCCAGCGTGTCCGCGTAGCCCAGACGCAGCCAGGGGCCCCGTGCGCGGGCCCGGTCGAGGACCGAGGGCAGGTCCACCTTGCTGTGGAAGGCGGCCGTGAGCAGGGCGGGCAGGACCACCGCCGCGCCGGCGCCGCCCGAGGCCAGCCCTTCCAGGGCCTCCTCGACCCCGGGGGCCGCGTGGTCCAGGAAGGCCACCCGCACGTCCCGGCCGGGCCTCAGGGCGCGCACCCGGTCGAAGAGGGCGGTGACCGCCCGCGCCGACCTCGGGTCGCGGCTCCCGTGCGCCACGGCCAGCAGCGGCACCGAGACGCCCGGTCGGGGCCCCGTCGCCGCGCTCATACGTGGATTCCGCACTCGGTCTTGCCGGTCCCCGCCCACCGGCCGCTTCGAGGGTCCTCGCCCGGAGCCACCCGGCGGGTGCACGGCTCGCATCCGATGGAGGGGTAGCCGTCGTACTGGAGCGGGTTCACCATCACCCCGTGCTCGGCCATGTAGGCGTCCACGTCGTCCCGGGTCCACCGGGCGATGGGATTGACCTTGGTCATCCGCCGCCGTCGGTCCCACTGCACGACCGGGGTGTCGCGGCGGGTCGGCGAGTCCTCCCGGCGCAGCCCCGTCAGCCACGCCGAGTACGGCTCCAGCGCCCGCCGGAGGGGCTCCACCTTGCGCAGGTGGCAGCAGATCCCGGGGTCGCGTCCGTGCAGCCGGGGGCCCAGGGCCAGGTCCTGCTCGGCCACGGTCCGCGAGGGCTCCACGTTGATCAGGTTGATGTCGTAGACGGAGGCCACGGCGTCACGGGTGCCGATGGTCTCGGGGAAGTGGTACCCGGTGTCCAGGAAGATCACGTCGATGCCGGGCGCGGTCCTGGACGCGAGGTCCACCATGAGCGCGTCCGCCATGGAGGACGTCATGCAGAGCTGGGAGCCGAAGGTCCGGGCGGCCCACGCGATGATCTCCGGGGCCGAGGCCTCCTCCAGCTCGCGCGCGGCCCGTTCGGCCAGCTCCGGTCCGCCCGTCGTGGTGATGGTGGCGTTCATTCGTTGCCTTCCGTCGGTCTGGAGGGGGCTCCGCCCGCGGAGAACGAGGCGGAGCGCAGGCCCACGTACTTCACCCGGAACACCCGGGCGCACGACAGGCACGCCCAGGGGTAGCCCTCTCCCCTGACGGCGGCACCCTCTTCGGGCACCAGGTCCTCGTCGCCGCAGTAGGGGCAGTAGTAGGGTGCGGCCCTCTCGGACACGGCACACCCCTTTCTTCCGGTCGACCCGGCCCCGGGGTACGGGGGCCGGGCGGGCCCGGGCGGCGCACCGCCCGGGCCCTGGGTGTCAGGTGGTCGCTACTTCAGGTCCGCGTCGTCGGCGCGGCCCGCCCAGGCGGCGAAGGTCTCGCCGTCCTCGCGCTGGGCCCGGAAGCGCCGAAGGACCCGCTCGACGTAGTCCGGCAGGTCGTCGGCCGTGGTCTTCAGACCGCGGATCTTCTTGCCGAAGGCCTGAGTCAGTCCCATGCCGCCGCCGAGGTGGATCTGGTAGCCCTCCACCTGCTCGCCCCGGTCGTTCATGACCAGCTGGCCCTTGAGACCGATGTCGGCGACCTGGATGCGCGCGCAGGAGTTCGGGCACCCGTTGACGTTGATGGTCACCGGTTCCTCGAAGTCCGGGAGCCGCTTCTCCAGCTCGTCGATGAGCGTCGCGGCGCGGTCCTTGGTCTCCACGATCGCCAGCTTGCAGAACTCGATGCCGGTGCACGCCATCGTCTGGCGGCGGAACACGCTCGGATGGACCTGGAAGTCCTCGGCCTCCAGCGCGGCCGTGATCGACGGTACCCGCGCCTCCTCGACGTCGAGGACGACCAGCTTCTGGTCGGCCGTCGTGCGGATGCGGTCCGACCCGTGCTCCTCGGCGATCTCCGCCACCCGCAGCAGCGAGGTGCCCGAGACCCTCCCCACCCGGGGGGCGAAACCCACGGAGAAGCGGCCGTCGCGCTGGCGGCGCACGCCCACGTGGTCGCGGCGCACCCCCGGGTCCAGCACCGGTTCGGGGCCGTCGGGCAGCGCGTAGCCGAGGTACTCCCGCTCCAGGACCTCCCGGAACCGCTCCGGCCCCCACTCCTTGATCAGGAACTTGATCCGGGCCCGGGTGCGCAGGCGGCGGAAGCCGTAGTCGCGGAAGATCCCGCAGACCCCGGCCCACACCTCGCTCACCTGGTCCGGGCGCACGAACGTGCCCAGACGCTGGGCGAACATCGGGTTGGTGGACAGCCCGCCGCCCACGAACAGGTCGTACCCGGCCTCACCCGACGCGTTTCGCACCCCCACGAACGCCACGTCGTTGATCTCGTGGTTCACGCAGTGCACGCTGCACCCGGACAGCGACGTCTTGAACTTGCGGGGCAGGTTCGAGAAGAGCGGGCTGCCGATGTGCTCGGTGTAGATCTGCTCGATCTGCTCCGAGGGGTCCAGGACCTCGTCCTCGGCCACCCCCGCCAGGGGGCACCCCAGGATCACGCGCGGGGTGTCGCCACAGGCCTCCGTCGTGGACAGGCCCACCGACTCCAGCTTCTCCCAGATCGCGGGCACGTCCTCCACACGAATCCAGTGGTACTGCACGTTCTGCCGGTCGGTGATGTCGGCGGTGTCGCGTCCGTGGTCGCGGGAGATCTCCGCGACCGCGCGCAGCTGCGCGGCGGTCAGCTGGCCGCCGTCGATGCGCACGCGCAGCATGAAGTACCGGTCGTCGAGCTCCTCGGGCTCCAGCACGGCGGTCTTGCCGCCGTCGATGCCGGGGGCGCGCTGGGTGTAGAGCCCGAACCAGCGGAAGCGCCCGCGCAGGTCGGCCGGGTCGATCGAGTCGAACCCGCCCTTGGCGTAGACGTTGATGATCCGGTCGCGGACGTTGAGCCCGTCGTCGTTCTTCTTGTTCTCCTCGTTCTTGTTCAGCGGTTCGCGGTAGCCGAGGGCCCACTGGCCCTCGCCACGGCGACGCCGGGGGGCGGCTCCCGTGGGGGATGTGCCGGGCTGCGCGGAAGAGGGAGGCATCGCGGGTGTCTCCGTTGGGGTCGCGGGGTGCTCACGGACCCGGTGCCCGCACCACAGGCCCGTGGACACCGCACGTCGTCGTGGCGGGTGTCACGGGTGGAATCCGTGTGTGGGAGTTCGCGAGAGGGGGGAGCGCCGGGGCCGCGCGCACCCCTGAGTCACGGGTGCGTCAAAAGGCGGCGAGAAGTTATCCGACGCTGCAACAGATGGCGCTGCTGACCCGCAGGAAGTCCACGTGGCGGCGCACGCGGAGCATGGGGTCGAGAACAGCGTTCATGCCTCGAGAATGTCACGGGGGTCCGGGCCTTGTCCAGGCGGGCCGGAGGGGCTCCGATGTGAGTCACGTCATGCTCCCGGTGTCCCGGTCGTGCCGCGGAGCGCTAACGTTCTCCCTGTGGTGGGATTCTGGGAGGGCCTGTGGCGTATGGTCGACGCCTGGCAGCGCCGTCGTCCCGTCGTTCACAACGCCGTGCTGCTCGTCGCGCGCACCGTCCGCGCCCTCTCCCGTGAACGGGTGGTGGGTCTGGCCGCGGAGTCGGCCTTCTTCGCCCTGATCTCCCTGCCCGCCCTGCTCCTGTGCCTGCTGGGCGCCCTGGGGCCGCTGGCGATGGTGTTCGGCCAGGGCCTCGTGGAGGAGATCCGCGAGTGGCTGCTGGACCTGGCGGCACGCATCCTCACACCCGCCACCGTCGAGAGCGTGGTGGAACCCCTGGTGGACGACTTCCTCGGCGGCGTGCCGGGCGGGGTCCTGTCGGTGACCTTCCTGGTCTCCCTGTGGTCGGGTTCGCGGGCGATGAACGTGTTCATCCGCTCCATCACCATCTCCTACGGTCTGGACGAGCTGCGCGGGTGGCTGTGGCAGCGGGTACTGGCCTTCTTCGCCTACCTGGGAGGGCTGCTGTTCGCCGTCGTGGTGCTGCCGGTGATGGTGGCCGGTCCCGACATCGTCCACGAGCTGCTGCCGCTCACGGTGGGGCGCCTCAACCTGTTCTACTGGCCGCTGGTGGGTCTGCTCGTGACGGCGGCGGTGACGCTGCTGTACGCGCTCAGCGTCCCCGTGCGGACCCCGCTCCGACGTCACCTTCCGGGGGCGCTCCTGGCCACCCTGGTGCTCCTGGCCGGTTCCGCGGGGCTGCGGGCCTACCTGGACGCCTCCTTCGGCCAGGTGTCCATCTACGGGTCGCTGTCCGCCCCCATCGCGATCCTGGCCTGGCTGTACGTGATGGCCATCGCGGTGCTGGTGGGGTCCTCGCTCAACTCCGAGATCGACGCCCTGTGGCCGACGGTGCGTACCGCCGCCGCCCGCGCGGAGCTCGCCAACCGCCGCTTCGAGCGGGCCGACCGGCTCGCCCAGCGCCGCGAACAGGCGGTCATCGACACGTTGAACAGCCGCTGACAGGAAACGGCCAGAGGGGTCGAGGTGTCCGGAAGTTCGGTATTTTCGACGTGTCCGGTGGAGGGCCGCGAACCCGTCGCCCCGAGCCCGGGCGCCATCCCCCCGAAAGGCCCTCAGTGCCCTCCCCCTCCGGGTCCCCGCACCCCACGGCGACGCGTCTGGCCGTCGCGGCCGGCATGGCCGCCGTGCTCGGCCAGTCCCTCTGGTTCACGCTCACCACGGGCCACCCCCTTCGCGAGGGGTCCGCGTTCCACCTCCTCGCCCTGGTCCTCGTCGTCCTGTGCGTCCTCGGCGCGGCGGCCCTGCCCCGTCGTCCCGGCGCGGGGGAGGGGCTGCCCCCGCTCCTCGTCTGGTCGGCGTGGCCGCTGGCCGCCGTCTCCACGCTGGTGGTGCTGTCCGAGCCCGGGCTCCTCCCGTGGCTGTGGCCGATCCTTCCTCTTCCGCTGAGCGCGCTGGCGCTGGCCCTGCTCGCCACCCTGGCCCACGTGCGTCCGTCGCGCGCCCGGCTCGCTCCGCGCCGGTCGAGCCCCTCGCAGAGCCTCTCCGTGGGGGCCACGGGCCTGGCCCTGGTGAGCCTCGTCCTGTACGTGGTCCTCACCAACACGGGGCTGAGCCGGACCTGGTTCGTCCTCCTCCTGCTCGTCCTGGTCGCGGTCCTCCTGGTGGCAGGCGTCCTCCAGACG
The DNA here is from genome assembly GCF_040635075.1 of Nocardiopsis sp. NPDC007018. NCBI lineage: Bacteria > Bacillati > Actinomycetota > Actinomycetes > Streptosporangiales > Nocardiopsidaceae > Nocardiopsis > Nocardiopsis sp. NPDC007018. Next base: position 23,537 of record NZ_JBEYHA010000022.1, on the reverse strand, counting down.
GTCGTCCCGCTCCCGTCGGACCGGTCCGACGCGCGGACGGGACCGCCGACGGCGAGCGGGCCCCTCGTGGGCGTGTCCTGGGCGATGTCGGTGGTGTCGGCGCTGCCCTTCGCGCTGGTCCTCGCCGGTTCCGGGGACCCGCGCGTGTGGTGGCCGCTCGGTCTGTTCCCGTTGGCGGCCCTGGCGCTCGCGGCCCTGGGCCACCGCGCCCACCTCCGGGAGCGCGTCGGCGCACCGGCTCCCCTTCCCCGGAACGAGGTTCGATGAGACTCTCCTCCGTCCTCCTGCTCGGCGTCATGCTCTCCCTCGGGGCGGCGCTCTTCCTCGGGTTCTGGGGCGCCCCCTTCCCCGTCGTCCAGTACTTCGGCTTCCTGCTCGGTGGGGTGTGCCTGTTCCTGACCCGGCTGGCACTACTGGTCTCCCCGGCGGAGTTCGAACGGGAGCGCCGGGCCGCCCCCGAACTCCACCGCCTGGTCCTGGGTGTCCTGCCGCACGTCGTGTGCGCGCCGCTCCTGTCGGTCGCCGTGGTCGTCATGGTCTGGCGCGGCTCCTGGGAGGTGGGTTTCCTCCTCCTCTTCGTCCTGCCCCTGTACGCCCTCGCGGTCGCCTGCCAGGTGCGCGAGTCCCGGGAGGCGCCCCTGCTCGGACCGGGGCCGATGGTCGTCGGCTGGGGAGCCCCCGTGGTGCCGCCGCCGGGCTGGTCCGTGCTGAGCCTGGGCTTCCCCACCCAGCGCAAGTCGGGTCTGAACCGGCTGAACCCCCGGTTCCAGGTGGACGGCGAGAGCGTCGTGAGCCTGGCGGCGGGGCAGTGGGCGACGGTGGCCCTCCCGCCGGGGCGCCACCGTGTCCGCGCGGTCATGTCGCTGCAACGCTCGGCGCCGCTGGAGGTGGTCCTGCGTCCGGGTGAGAGCGCGCACGTCGACCTGAGCTACCGTCCCCTGCCAGCGGGGAGCGAGTGGTGGCGGACCCTGGAGCTCTCCCGGGCCGACGTCAACGATCCACGGCGGTACGTTCCGCGCGTGTGAGCGGCGGACCACGGAGCGGGGCGGGAATCGGTCTGGCCGGATGCGGCCAATTTCGGCGTGAACCTGATCGCCTTTTTGGGTGTCCTCTCCATCGTCAGCACGTCTTTCCAACGGCCTTGTTCTTCCGCCCACGTGCGTTGTGGCTGGTCAGCCTGGTGGTGTCCGTGGGTGCGGGGTGGGAGCGGGGCCGTTGTCCGAATCCTCGATGATGGAACGGAGTGAACATCCTCTGAGACGGTCAGTATCATCACGTGCAGCATTGACTACTCGTGTGCCGTTTGACCCCCGCCTGCGGACCCCGTCGCGCCGCGATCGACCGTCATCGCTGATCGTCCCCCTGCTCCCGTACACGAACAGGTTCACGTTCCCCATGCCTTCGGAGGCACCATGAGCCGGGCGTCCCGTCCGGAGCACCCCCGGCCCACCGCAGTCATCGTCATCGCGCCCGACGAGCGCAGCGCGGAGATCGTCATCGAGGGACAGCGCCAGGTCGTGACCGGCTTGGCCCCCAAGGAGACGCGCCGCGCCGCGCTGGACGTCGCCACCGGCTACGCGGCCCACATCGGGCAGCCGGTGCTCGTCGACGCCCGCGACGCCAACGGTTACTGGCGTCTGGTCGCGACCCCCTCGGGCGTCGTCCAGGCGGCGGACCAGGCGATGACGGACCGGTCCCAACAGCCCGACCCGGGTGGACCCTCCGGCCCGGCCCCGCCACGGCCTCAGGAGGACCGGAAGAAGGGCGGTGCGGGCCGCAAGGTCCTCATCGGGGGAGCGGTCGCGCTCACCCTGCTGCTCGTCGCGGGCGGCGGGATGGTCGTCACCCACATCATGCTGGGCGGAGCCGCGCCTTCGGCGGAGGAGGAAGAGGAACCCGACGCCACCGGCGTCCCCCTGGAGTTCCCGCCCCCGCCGGGCTACGCGGACACCGTCGACTTCAGCGAGGAGCTGGCTCCGGAGACCCAGCCCGGGATCAGCCGTGACGGCGCGTACCTGGCCTACGTCGATCCCGGCGACCGGCTCAACGTCCTCGGCTCCGAGGGCTCCCGGGAGTGGTCCGTGGAACTGCCCTTCGAGGCGGGCAACGGGCTCGGCGCCCCCCGCTTCGTGCAGTACGGCGGCGAGGACAGCGTCGTGATGGAGACCGCCGACACCCTGTGGTTCTGGCCGGTCGCGGGAGGGAGCCCCACCAGCATCACCCTCCCCGAGTCCGGTGTCGCCCGGTACGCGGGCGACTCCGTCCTGGTCCGCACCGTCGACTCCGCCTATCTGCCCATCGACGGCGAGCTGGCCGAGTTCGAGGCTCCGGGACTCTCGGAACCGATGCTCGCGGCGGGCGACCGGGCCCTGACGGCCGTGGTCAACGGCCCCTGGCAGTGGGTCGAACCCGGCGGGGACGAGGAGGACGTCCACGCCGAGAGCCCGCACGGCGCCGGTGACATGGAGGGCGTCGTCACCGCTCTGCGCGAGTACGTCATCGTCCGCTGGGAGGCGGAGGGAGGCGACGGCTCGCTCCTGGCCTTCCACGACCGCGAGGACGGCGCCGTGCTCGGCGCGGCGGAGATCGAGGAGGACGCCCTGGAGGGGGTCAGCCACCTCTCCGCGCCGTTCGGTACCGAACTGGTCGCCTACGGGCCGGTGCTGTTCTCCCCCGCCACCGGTGAGACTGCCGTGGTCCCGGGCTTCACTCCGGAGATCACGGTCGGCTCCCAGGTCTTCGGCGACCTGGACGGCGAACGGGTGGCGTTGGACGCCGCCGGCGAGCCGTCCGAGGTTCCCCGGGACGCACAGACTCCGCGCGGTCTTCTCGGCGACCGCGCGGTGGTGGTCGACGACGACCACCTGTATGCCATCCCCCCTGAGTAAACAGTTCGCAAGCGAAAGAGAGGAGTGGGATGTCCCTTAAGAAGCGGGTCTTCACCGTCACCGCAGCCGGCCTTTTCATGGCTGGCTTCTCGGTGGCGCCGGCCTTCGCGGCCGAGACCGCGGATGAGACCGTCCCCGATGTCACGCCCGAGGCCGCCCCCGTGGTGGCCCAGCAGTCGGCCCCTGCCCCCGCCGCTGCTCCCGCCCCCGCCGCGGCCCCCGTGGTCGAGGTCGCTCCGATCGTGGAGCAGGCCTTCGAAGAGGTCACGGCCCTGCCGATGCACCTCGACCTGCCGCCGATCTTCCCGCCGCCAGGTGATGACGACGGTGAGGACCCGGGCGGAGAGGACCCCGACCCCGAGGTGCCCGAGGTCCCTGAGGTCCCTGAGGTGCCCGAGGTCCCTGAGGTGCCCGAGGTCCCTGAGGTGCCCGAGGTGCCCGAGGTCCCTGAGGTGCCCGAGACTCCGGAAACCCCCGAGACCCCGGAGAACCCCGGCGGTCCCGGTGGTCCTGAGACTCCGGAGAACCCCGGTGGTCCCGGTGGTCCTGAGACTCCGGAGAACCCGGACCTCGGTTCCGGCCCCGGCGACAACAGCCAGCCGCCCAACACCAACGCTCCCGGCGGCAAGTCCCCCGGCAGCAAGACCCCCAGCGGTCCGGCCCCCGCCGCTGGTGACACCGGCGGCGAGCTCGCCGCCACGGGTATCGACATGTCGGGCTTCGTGCTCGGCGGCGCCGTCGTGGCCGGTATCGGTGCCCTGGCCCTGTGGGCTGGGAGCCGCCGTCCGGGCATGGCCGAGTAGTACCGTGTCCGTCGCCGCCTCCGGGCGGCTCTGACACCCGGGGGCCCCGCCCGCCGATCTCCATCGGTGGGCGGGGCCCCTCTCCTTTCCTCAGGAGCGCGGGCGCAGCGCGGAGGCCAGCAGGAACGCCGCCACCCCCGCCGCGGCGATCGCCCAGAGCGCGCTGCCGAGCGTCAGCGTGTCGGCCAGGTACCCCACGAGCGGAGGGAAGGCCAGGAATCCGGCCCGGCCCAGCCAGCCCACCACCGTCACGCCGTCACCGGTGCGTACCCCGGGGATGTTTCCGGCGGCGGCCAGGGTCAGCGGGAACAGTGTGGACACGCCGAGCCCCATCACGCCGAACCCGATGACGGTGGTCACCGGGTGCGGAAGCAGCAGGGCGAAGGCCAGTCCTCCGGCGGAGAGCAGACCGCTGGCGTGGCCCACCGCCACCGCGCCGAACCGGTCGGTCACCCGGTCGCCGACCAGGCGGCCCACCGTCATCATGGCCTGGCACGCCACGAACGGCATGGCGGCGAGGAACAGCGGAGCGCCCAGTTCGGTGCTCATGTACACGGCGCCCCAGGACGCGGCGGAGTCCTCGATGCCTCCGGCGGCCATGAGCAGCACGCCCAGCATCACCAGCAGCAGGACGCTCCGGGCGGGGACGCGGGCCCGACTGCCGTCGTGGCCGTTGACGCCGTCCGCGCGCTCGCTGTTCTCCGGCCCGGGCAACAACATGCGGCTGATCGCGACGTTGACCACGACGAGCACGGCCGTCACCCCGGCCAGGTGCCACAGGATCGGCACGCCGGAACCGGCCATGACCGCCCCGAGCAGGCCGCCGGAGACCGCCGCCAAGCTCCACACCGCGTGGAAGGTGTTGATAATGCTCCGCCGGTAGCGGCGCTGGACGCGCAGGCCGTGGGAGTTCTGCGCCGAGTCGGTCCAGGCGTCGGCGGAGCCCATCACGAACAGCGCGGCGGCGAGCATCCACCAGTTCTGGGCCAGAGCGATGAAGGGAAGCGCTCCCAGTGAGATCAGGCTCGTCCCGACGGCGGTCCTCCCGCTGCCGAACCAGTGGATCAGGGGACCCGCGAGCATGCCGGTCAGGATCGCCCCGAACGGCATCGCCGCGATCGCCAGCCCCAGCTCGGCGTTGGTCAGCCCCAGAGAGTCCTTGATCACCGGCAGCCACGGCACGGCGTTCGTGTAGGTGAACCCGTTGACGAAGAACAGGGTGGACACCGCGACCCTGGCACGCCTGGCCTCGGGCGGGGGTTCGGTGGACGGGACGGTCTGCGGGTGCAAGGAGGGCTCCAAGGGTCGTGGCGGTGCGTGCGGATGCTATCCGGGGGGCGGTTCCGGTGGACAGCCTTTTCTCGGGTGCCGGGCAGCCGGGCTTGCCATGCGACCCGGAGCCGTTTTACATAGGGGGTCCGCCCTCGTCAACGTGGAACCTCGGAGGTCACACCCGCTCCCCGGCTCCCTCCCCGCACTCCGGTCCCCAACCGACTCCCCGACCCGACCACAGGCCCCTGACACCGGCCAGCCCCCGCGGCCCGCTCCCGCGTTGGCGCCCCTGCCCGCTGACTCCCTCGTACCGGGACGCGCCGTGCCCCGACCGTCCCGGCCGGAACCGGAAGATCACATGATCAGAACGAGCGCGCTGCGAGACACGCCCACGCTGAACGGGAAGAGCGTACGACTGGTCCCCCTCGGCCCCGAACACACCGACGCCTACTTCGCGGCGGGCCTCGACGAGGAGGTCCGCAGACTCACCGGCGCGCACGGCCACATCACCTACGAACAGGCCCGTCAGTGGTGCGAGAGCCGCGGGGGTCGCTCGGACCGGATGGACCTGGCGATCGTCGCGCCCGAGGACGGCCGCTACCTCGGTGAGCTGTCCGTCTACGCGGTCTCCCCGGAGAACGAGACGGCCGGGTACCGCATCGCCCTGTCCGCGATGGAGTTCGCGGGGCGGGGCCTGGGGCGGGAGGCCACCCAGCTGGTCGTGGAGTACGCCTTCGAACGGATCGGTCTGCACCGCCTCTGGCTGTACGTCTACGCCTTCAACATGCGCGCCATCGCGGTCTACCGTTCCTGCGGCTTCTACGTCGAAGGGCGCCTGCGCGACGCCCTCCTGTGGGAGGGGCGGCGCCACGACGCCCTGCTCATGGCGGTTCTACGAGGCGGTCGGCGGGGGCGCTGACCTCGGTCTCCCGGAGGACGCGGGCGCTCATTTTGCCCCGCTTCGGGGTTGTGACCCGTGGGAGGCGGGGTATGCCGGTAGCACTGTTCCAGCGGCTCACTCCACACTTTCCGGAAGGAGCGGCGCGGGGGCTCCGCGGTCCCGGCGCCGGTGAGGACATGAACCCGGTACCCGTCTCACTTCCGTTCACCGACCGTTCCGAGGCGGGGCGACGCCTCGCGGAGCGGGTACGTCCCCACGCCGTCAACGACCCGATCGTGCTCGCCCTGGCGCGTGGTGGTGTGCCGGTCGGGGCGGAGCTCGCCGAGCGCCTGGACGCCGACTTCGACGTTCTGGTCGTCCGCAAGATCGGTCTGCCCGGTCATCCCGAGACCGGAGTGGGGGCGATCGCCGAGGACGGACAGATCCTCTACGACGACCTCGCGCTGGCCCGGATGCGGGTCCCGCGCCAGGCGCTGTCCGGCACGGTGGAGTCCGAACGGGACGAACTCGACCGCAGGCGCCGCGCCTACCGGGGGAAACGCCCCTTCCCTGACGTGGCCGGGCGCGACTGCGTGGTCGTCGACGACGGGGTCGCCACCGGCGGCACCGCCCGGGCGGCCCTGCGCATGCTGCGTCAGGCGGGTCCGGCGCGGTTGGTCCTGGCCGTTCCCGTCGCGGCCCCGGAGGCACTGGAGGCGCTGCGGGAGGACGCCGACGACCTGGTGGTGCTGACCGCACCGGAGAACTTCCAGGCGGTGGGGGAGTGGTACCGCGAATTCGACCAGCTCTCCGACAGCGACGTCGTCTCCATCCTGTCCGAGCGCGAACGCCTCCGACGCGGGGAGGAGGTCCCCCGGGCCGTGCGCGTGCGCGCGGGGCGGGTCCTCCTGGACGGCGAACTCACCGTGCCGTCGGCGCCGCGCGGGGCGGTGGTGATGGCCTTCGGCGACGGGTACGGCGACCCCCGGTGGCGTGCTGGCGCCTCGGCACTGCGCCGCTCGGGCTACGCGACCCTGCTGCTGGACGTGCTGACAGCTGAGGAGCGGGCCGCCCGGGGCGGGGACGGCGGTACGGAGACCGATCCGGGGGCTCTGGGGGAGCGGCTGGGCGCGGCGGTCTCGTGGGTGCGCGGTTCCACCGAAGCGGCCGAGGGTCCCGTGGGTCTGCTGGGCTCGGGGGAGGCGGCGTCGGCCGCGCTCGTGACGGCGGCCGAGCACCCGCGGGACGTGGCGGCGGTGGTGGTCCACGGAGGTCGCGCCGACCTGGCGGAGCCGCACCTGTCCTCGGTGCGCGCGCCGACCCTGATCCTGTTGGAGAGCGGGGACTCCTTCGTCCGTGAACTGGGTGAGTGGACACGGGGGCGGCTCGGCGGTCCCTCCGAGCTCAGGGTGGTGTCCGGGCCCGAGGGTCTGCTGAGGGGCGACCCGGGGTGGCGGCGGGTCACGGCGGACGCGCTCGACTGGTTCGACCGGCACCTGCCGGGCGGCGGGTGAGCGATCGCGGTTCGGGGGCGGCCGTCGAGACGGGAAAACCCGCGGCGCCCTCGACGTACTACGTCGGGGCGCCGCGGGTTATCGGGGCCGGGGCCAGCGGGAGAGAGATCCGCTCGGCGGAAGGACGCTCAGGCGGCGTTGGCGCGGCGCATGCGGCGACGGCGCTCGGAGGCGCGCTCGTCCTCGTTCAGGCCGCCCCAGGTTCCGTACTTCTCCGGACGCGAGATCGCGTAGTCCAGACAGTCGGTCCGAACCGGGCAGGCCGCACAGATCTCCTTGGCCTTGCGCTCGCGAATCTCCCGCTCCGGCTGGCGCTCGCCATCCGGGCCGAAGAAGAGCACAAGGTCCTCGCCCCGGCACGCGGCGGCATCCTGCCACCCCCAGCTCGGGCGGGGGCGCAGCGCGGCCTGCCGACGTACCTGAGACATGCTTGAACCACCTCTACTGAAATCACTAGTAAGCTGTCTGAAAAAGCTGCAGTCACCAAAAGTTGGTCATGCGGCGTGAGGCACCCCGCAAGACGCGAACGTCGAGCGGTGTTGGCGTTGTTCCCCGGTGTGGCTGAGACCACGAGAAGCGCCATCACAGAGGCGATGCCTGCCGATGAAGGGGTGCTCTCACGCGAACGGCCGCGGAGGCGGTGACAGTCTCCGTCTGTGCCGGTACGTAATCATGCCATCCCCACTCCCGATCCTGCACGGGGGGTGGGGAAATTGCTCATCCAACCGTTACCGAAACCTGATGCTTGGCGTCCGGTCTCTGGTTGTCTGTCGGATTTTGTCGCAAACCGCAAGATCTACCGCCTTGCGAAGGACACAGCACATCGTATGGTGCGATGTCCCTCCTGCCTAGGGGGTCCTCCTGATGCGCCGATCACATTGCGGTCTACCCGCGCTCGCGAGATTGGGTGTGACCGTATGTCCTCACGCAGCGCGACGGCGTTCGGAGGCCGAACTCCCGTGCCAGTAGGCTCGGTCCGTCGCCCGGTGCCCCGTGGCGCACCCTCCCCCCGCTCCCTCCTCCACACCCGGCCCGGCTCGCCCCCCGGCCCCCGGCCCGGCTTCGCCCGTCGGCGGACCGGCCCCGGGGCGCGTGCCGTCCCTTAGGGGAAGGATCAGGGGAACCGGGGAGGAACAGGTCATGGTGCGCCCGCGTCCCAGACGATAGAAAACAGGGTGCGCCTCCTCTTCCGCCCTCATCGGCGGAAAACGCGCACCACCCGCTCACGGGACCGGACCATCACGGGACCGAACCAAGGAGACGAACACCGTGGCCCTCTTGAGGCTCATCCTGAACATCATCTGGCTCTTCGTCGCCGGATTCTGGCTGGCGGTCGGCTACGTCGTCGCCGGGCTCATCTGCTGCCTCCTGATCGTCACCATCCCGTTCGGTGTCGCGTCCTTCCGCATGGCCAGCTACGCGATCTGGCCCTTCGGCCGCGACCTCGTGCGCAAGCCCGGCTCGGGCGGCGGCACCACGGTCATGAACGTCATCTGGCTGATCGTCGCGGGCTGGTGGCTGACCATCGGCCACATCACCACCGCGCTGGCCCTGGCGGTCACCATCATCGGCATCCCGATGGCGTGGGCCTCGCTCAAGATGATCCCCGTGGCGCTGGCACCGTTCGGCAACGAGATCGTGCGCGCCGGTCACCCCCGCGAGCCCTGGCAGTTCTGATCCGACCGGGCTCGCGGGCCCGTGCGAGCCGGCCGGTCCCGAGGACCGGCCGGCGTCATCGTGACCGGTGGAACCAGAACGCCCGCCGGAGCATCTCCCTGACATCCCCTCCCACATCCCCCGCACCAGTGTCACCACCGGTCGCCGCGCGAGCGGTCACCCGTGGAAACCCCAGAGATCGGAGTCCATGTGCAAGCCCAGCGGCCGGGAGTGTGGGCGCTCCTGAACAAGTGGCTCGTCGCCCGCAGAGCCCGCGCCGAGCGCCTCGCCCAACTGGAGGAGCGGGAGAAGGCGGCCGAAGCCGAACCCGAGGTGGTCGAGGAACCCGCCCCCGAACCCGAGGACGTCGGCGCGGGCGACCTGTTGCGGGTGGTCAGCGACGTCGCCTGGCGGATGCTCATCATCGGCGTGGTGGCGGGCCTGCTCGTCTACGCCGTCATCTACCTCTCTGTCGTCACCCTCCCGGTGATCATCGCGGTGTTCATCACCGCGCTGCTCATGCCGCTGGCCAACTGGCTCCGGCGCAAGGGGCTCGGGCGGGGTTCGTCCACCGCCATCGCGGTCCTGACCGCCCTGGTCGTTCTCGGCGGCGTCATCACGATGATCATCCAGCCCGCGGTCCAGGGCTTCGACGGGATGATCGCCAGCGTCTCCAGCGCGCTCACCGGCCTCCAGGAGCTCCAGCTCGAACTCCCCTTCGGGCTGGAGGCGGACCCCGCCTTCCTCACCAACGCGTTCACCAACGCCTGGGACCAGGTCCAGGGCATGATCACCGACAACACCCAGGAGCTGGTCAACGGCGCCTGGACCGCCGGTGCCGCGGTCCTGCAGATCCTGATCAGCCTGGTGCTGGTCATCGCCCTCACCGTGTACTTCGTGCACTCGGGTGACAAGCTGGTCGACTGGTTCGTCACGCTGCTGCCGCCCAAGTCCCGTCCGGGCCTGCGGCACGCCAGCGGGGTCGCCTACGGGGTGATGGGGCGCTACGTGCGGGGCGTGGCGATGGTCGGCGTCATCGACGCCGTCGGCATCGGGATCTTCCTCCTCATCTTCCTCGACATGAACCTCGCCATCCCGCTGATCGTGCTCACCTTCGTCGGCGCCTTCCTCCCGGTCATCGGCGCCTTCCTCACCGGTCTCCTGGCCGCCCTCGTGGCCCTGGTCGCCGAGGGCTGGGTGGTCGCCCTGATCATCGTGGTGGCGGTCGTGGTGGTCCAGCAGGCGGAGAGCAGCATCTTCGCCCCCCGGATCTACGGACAGGCCCTGGAACTGCCCTCGCCGATCGTCCTGATCTCCATCACGGCGGGCGGCATCCTGGGCAACATCCCGGGCATGTTCCTGGCCACCCCGGTCGCGGCGGTGCTGGCCGCCCTGTTGCGCAACCGCCCGCCCGTTCAGCACGGGGAGGAGGCGGATGGGGACGCCGAGTCCGCCTCGGAGCCGTCAGCGGAGAAGGACACCGCGGTCGTCGCGGCGGCTCCCGCCCCGGATCACCCCTCGGGCCAGGGCCCGCGCGGGGAGGAGCAGCCCCGGGAGTGACGCGGCCCCGCGCCCCTCGCGGGAATGCGTCGCGCCCCCGGACCCGTTGTGTGGGTCGGGGGCGCGCCCGTGTCCGGATCGCGCCGTGAGGAAAACGCCTCGCGCCGCCCCCGCTCCTTGCCGTTAGGCTGGGTCGGCCGGTCCCGAGGACACGTCCGCCGCCGCCCCGTCGCGGCGCCACCGCCGAACCAGCCCCTTCGGGGGCGGTGCCGCGCGTGTCCCGACCGCCCCGAACCCGCCGGACCACCTTTGAGGATGCCCCACCCATGTTGATCGCCACCGACCTCGAACTGCGCGTCGGACCTCGACTCCTGCTGGAGCCGACGACCTTCCGTGTCGCCGCGGGGGACCGGATCGGACTGGTGGGCCGCAACGGTGCGGGCAAGACCACCATGACCAAGGTGCTCGCGGGCGAGGGGCTGCCCACCGGCGGCACGGTCACCAGCTCCGGCAGCATCGGCTACCTCCCGCAGGACCCGCGCACCGGCGACCTCGACGTGATCGCCAAGGACCGGGTCCTGTCCGCGCGCGGGATCGACGAGGCCCTGAACGGTCTGCGCGAGGCCGAGAAGAAGATGGCCAGCGACCACGAGAAGACCCGTAACAAGGGCGTGCGCCAGTACGCCCGCTGGGAGGAGCGCCTCCACGTGCTGGGCGGGTACGCCGCCGAGTCCGAGGCCGCCGCGATCGCCTCCAGCCTGGGTCTGCCGGACAAGGTCCTGTCCCAGCCGCTGCACACGCTCTCCGGTGGTCAGCGCCGCCGGATCGAGCTGGCCCGCATCCTGTTCAGCGGCGCGGACACCCTGCTTTTGGACGAGCCCACCAACCACCTGGACGCTGACTCCATCGTCTGGCTGCGCGACTTCCTCAAGCACCACCAGGGCGGGCTCATCGTGATCAGCCACGACGTGGAACTGGTCGAGCACGTGGTCAACAAGGTGTTCTACCTGGACGCCAACCGGAGCACCATCGACATCTACAACATGGGCTGGAAGCTGTACCTGTCCCAGCGCGAGGCCGACGAGCGCCGCCGCCGCAGGGAGCTGGCCAACGCCGAGAAGCAGGCGGACACCCTGCGCAAGCAGGCGGACCGGTTCCGGGCCAAGGCCTCCAAGGCACGGGCGGCGCAGCAGATGCTCAACCGCGCGGACAAGCTGCTGGACGGGGTCGCGGGGGTGCGCCAGTCCGACAAGGTCGCCAAGCTGCGCTTCCCGGACCCGGCGCCCAGTGGCCGCACGCCGCTGATGGCCGAGGGGCTGTCCAAGTCCTACGGTTCGCTGGAGATCTTCGCGGGCGTGGACCTGGCCATCGACAGGGGCAGCCGGGTGGTCATCCTGGGCCTGAACGGCGCGGGCAAGACGACCCTGCTGCGACTCCTCGGCGGCGTCGAGGAACCGGACACCGGCGAGGTCGTCCCGGGGCACGGCCTCAAGCTCGGCTACTACGCACAGGAGCACGAGACCCTGGACGTGGACCGGAGCGTGCTGGAGAACATGATGAGCGCGGCCCCGGACCTGCCCGAGGTCGAGGCGCGCAAGACCTTGGGGTCGTTCCTGTTCACCGGTGACGACGTGAGCAAGCCCGCGGGTGTGCTCTCCGGCGGGGAGAAGACCCGGCTGGCCCTGGCGACCCTGGTGGTCTCCAGCGCCAACGTGCTGTTGCTCGACGAGCCCACGAACAACCTGGACCCGGCCAGCCGTGAGGAGATCCTGGCGGCCCTGCGCAACTACAAGGGCGCGATCGTCCTCGTGACGCACGACGAGGGCGCGGTGGCGGCCCTCCAGCCCGAGCGCGTCATCATGCTGCCCGACGGTGTCGAGGACGTGTGGAACGCCGACTTCGAGGACCTCATCGCGCTCGCCTGACCCGCCGGCCCGCCGCGTCTCCCGGGGGACCCCGGCCCGTGGACGGGCCGGGGTCCCGCGTGCGTCGGACGGGCCCGTACGGGCGATGCGCGCGCCCCGGTGGACGTCCGGAATCGCGGGAGGTTCACATCACCACGTTTCGGCCCTGGTTTGCACCTTTCCGAAACCCGCACCGTCCGGCGTGCCGCCGATCGAATGTGGCGGCGTGTGAGCGGGATGTCCGATCATGGCTGTGGTTCCGGACGGCGGGAAGGACCGCCTCCGTGGAAGGGGAGAGATCTGTGAGTGACGCGTTGAGGAAGGGCACCCGGGTGTCGGGGGAGGACCGCTCCGAACTGGCCGCACGGCTCAGGAGCCGCTACGACGAGGGTGAGAGCATCCGTAGCCTGGCCGCCGCGACCGGCCGTTCCTACGGCTTCGTCCACCGCCTGCTGAGCGAGGCCGGGGTGGAGCTGCGCGGGCGCGGGGGAGCGACACGCAAGGCCTGATCCCAGTGGTGAGGATGGGTTACCGGCGAGTAGGGTCGATCCACTGACACCCCACGCGACGGAGGAACCCATGGCACAGGACCCGCAAGCACCCGCAGGACGGGACCTGCCCACCGAGGAGGAGCTGGGCCGGGCCGGTCTGCGGCTCGCGGTGGAGGGAGCGGTGGCCCGCGTCACGATCAGCCGCCCCGAGCGCCGCAACGCGATGACCGGGCGCACCTGGACCACCCTGGCCCACATCGGCCAGGCGCTCCCCGACGATGTCCGAATTGTCGTCATCGCCGGTGAGGGGGACATCTTCTCCGCCGGGATCGACCTCAACATGTTCACCCCCGAGGGCGTCGACGGCGAACGCTCCATCGTCGCCGGGCTCGCCGACGGTTCCGCCGACAAGGCCGACCTGGACGCCTACATCAGCGAACTCCAGCAGGGCTTCCTCTGGCTGCGCCGCTCCGACCTGGTCACCATCGCGGCGGTACGCGGTCACGCCATCGGCGCCGGGTTCCAGCTGGCGCTCTCCTGCGACCTGCGCATCCTCGCCGACGACGCCCGGTTCTGCATGAAGGAGCCCGCCCTGGGGCTGGTCCCGGACCTCACCGGGACCAAGCCCCTGGTGGACATCGTCGGCGTGCACCGCGCCACCGAGATCTGCCTGACCGCGCGCAAGGTGGGCGCCGAGGAGGCCCGCGAACTCGGCCTGGCCACCCTCGTCGTCGGCGTCGACGAGCTCGACGGGGCCGTGAACGACGCCGTCGCCGCGTTGCTGGCGACCAACCCCGACGCCGCCGTCGCGACCAAGGCGCTCCTCCGGCAGGCCCCCGGCAACACCCTCGACGAGCAGTGCGCCGCCGAGCGCGCCGCGCAGGTGGAGCGGCTCACCGCCCTCGCCGCGGCCATGGCCCCGAAGGCCTGACCGGCCCGGGGGCGGGGCGGGAGAGACCGGTATCACCGGTGAAAAACCCCCATCCCGTCCCCGCTTCCGGAGGATCTCTAGTACGCTGCTGCAAGCGGTCGATGAATGCCGCGCGCATCCGAGCGCGCCGGGCCGCCAAGACGCGGAGAGCGTGTCGGCACCGGCCGACATCACTCTTGACCCGAAGAGCACACGAGCCCACACAGATCGGGCCGCTTCCGCGTGTGATCAGGCGCGTTTGTGTGATTTCTTCGCTGGGTCCGCTGTGACCGTGTGGAGCCTTCCTCGAAACGCTGCCAAACGATGAGGAAGGTACACGTCACTTGACGACGGACACTGCCGTAATGCCCGCTTTCGACAGCCTGGGGCTTCCCAAGGACATCGTCGACGAGCTGGCCAAGAACGGTGTGACCAACCCGTTCCCGATCCAGGCCGCGACCATCCCCGACGCCATCGAGGGCCGTGACGTCCTCGGCTGCGGGCGCACCGGATCGGGCAAGACCCTGGCCTTCGGCCTGCCGGTCCTGATGCGCTGCGCCGAGCGCCGCGCCGCCGCCAACCGCCCCCGGGCCCTGATCCTGGTCCCGACCCGCGAGCTCGCCCACCAGGTGCGCGACGCCCTGCGCATCTACGCCCGCGTCCTGGGCGTCAAGGTCGGCGACGTCGTCGGCGGCAGCTCCTACACCCGACAGATCAACGAGCTCCGACGCGGTGTCGACCTGCTGGTCGCCACCCCCGGCCGCCTCACCGACCTCATCGACCAGGGCGCCTGCGACCTGGGCGACGTCGAGATCTCTGTGCTGGACGAGGCCGACCAGATGTGCGACATGGGATTCATGCCGCAGGTCAGCGAGCTCCTCGACCAGGTGCGCCCCGACGGCCAGACCCTGCTGTTCTCCGCCACCCTCGACGGTGACGTGGACAAGCTGGTCCGCCGCTACATGAAGGACCCGCGCACCCACTCCGTGGACCCGCCGGTCTCGCAGGTCACCACCATGGAGCACCACCTGCTCAAGGTGCTGCCCCGCGACAAGAACAAGATCGTCGCCCAGATCGCCGCGCGCGACGGCCGCACCATCCTGTTCGTGCGCAGCAAGTACCGCGCCGACACCATCAGCGAACAGCTGATCGAGGCGGGCGTTCCCTGCGCCTCGCTGCACGGCGGCAAGACCCAGAGCGTGCGCACCCGCACCCTGGCCAAGTTCCGTGAGGGCAAGATCCAGGCCCTGGTCGCCACCGACGTCGCCGCTCGCGGCATCCACGTCGACGGCATCGACCTGGTCGTCAACATCGACCTCCCCACCGGGCACAAGGACTACCTGCACCGTGGCGGCCGCACCGCCCGCGCCGGTTCCTCGGGCGCCGTGGTCTCCCTGGTCGCTCCCAACCAGCGCCGCATGGCCCGCCGCCTGCTCAGCGACGCGGGCGTCGACGCCAAGCAGCACCTGGTCAACCCCGGCGACGAGCTGCTCTCCGAGGTGACCGGTGCCAAGGAGCCCAGCTGGGAGCCGTGGATCGAGCCGCCGGAGCCGGTCCGTGAGCGTCGCGGCCGTGGCGGCCCCCGCCGTGGCGGTTACCGTGGCGGCGGCGGTGGCGGTTACCGCGGTGGCGGTGGCGGCGGCTACCGGGGTGGCGGCGGTTACCGTGGCGGCGACTCGCGCGGCGAGGGCGGCGGCGGTTACCGCGACCGTGACTCGCGCGGTGAGGGCGGCGGTTACCGTGGCGGCGACCGCCGCAACGACCGTGGCGAGGGCGGCTACCGTGACCGCGACTCCCGTGGCGAGGGCGGCTACCGGGGTGGCGGCGGCTACCGCGGCGGCGACTCGCGTGGTGAGGGTGGCGGTTACCGTGGCGGCGAGGGCGGCGGCTACCGCGGTGGCGACCGTCGCGGCGGTGGCGGTTACCGTGGCGGGGACTCCCGCGGCGGTTACCGTGGCGGCCCGCGTCGCAACGACCGCAACGACCGCTACGACTCCGCCTCCCAGCACTAGGTTTCGGCGCTAGCGAGGCACCCGGGGCGGGTCCGACCACTGGTCGGGCCCGCCTCGTCATGGTTTACGGTCCTTTACCACCCCATCGCGTGTCCCAGGCGGCCGCGGCCCCTTCCCAAGTGGACAGTTGGCCGGAAAACCCCGATGCCGAACGCGGGGCCGTACACCGCTCGAAGGGGAACGAGTGACCGTTCTCAACAACGCCCTGGTCGCCCTCAACGACTTCTTCTGGACCTTCTTCCTCATCCCGCTCCTGGTGATCCTGGCCGTCTACTTCACCGTGCGCTCCGGGTTCGTCCAGATCCGTCTCCTGCCGGAGATGTTCCGCGTCATGCGGAGCAGCCCGGGGACGGCCCCCGACGGAGGGCGGGAGATCTCGGCGTTCCAGGCCTTCGCCCTCTCTGCCGCCTCCCGGGTGGGGACCGGCAACATCGTCGGCGTCACGCTGGCGATCATGCTGGGCGGCCCCGGCGCGGTGTTCTGGATGTGGCTGATGGCCGGGGTCCTGGGCGCGGCCTCGTTCGTGGAGTCCACCCTCGCCCAGTTGTACAAGGTGCGGACCAGCACCGGTTTCCGGGGCGGTCCGGCCTACTACATGCTCTACGGCCTCGAACGCCGCTGGATGGGCGTGCTCTTCGCGGTCATCATCACCGTCACCTTCAGCCTGGTGTTCAACTCGGTCCAGGCCAACGGCATCACGGGGGCGATCGGAACCTCCGTCGGCGAGTTCGGCGTCCCCACCGGCTTCTGGTTCGACGCGGTGATCGGCGTCGGACTGGCCGCCCTGACCGGTGCGGTGATCTTCGGCGGCGTGCGGCGCATCGCTCACGTCGCCCAGGGGCTGGTGCCCCTCATGGCGATCCTCTACATCCTCCTGGGCGTCGCCGTGGTCATCGTCAACATCGACGAGGTGCCCGGTGTCGTCGGCACGATCTTCGCCCACGCCTTCGGCCTGCGGGAGGTGGCGGCGGGCGGCGTCGGAACGGCGGTCCTGTGGGGCATGCGGCGCGGCATGTTCTCCAACGAAGCCGGTCTGGGATCGGCCCCCAACGCCGGCGCCACCGCCTCGGTCTCCCACCCGGCCAAGCAGGGGCTCGTCCAGACCCTGGGCGTGTACTTCGACACCTGGCTGGTCTGCTCGGTGACCGCGTTCATCGTGCTCCTCTACAGCACCGAGTTCGCTCCGGGACAGGAGCCGATCGTGGTCGCGCAGATGGCGCTTCAGAGCTCGCTCGGCGGCTGGGCGATCCACGCGCTCACCGTCATCCTGTTCCTGCTCGCGTGGACCTCGCTGCTGGGCAACTACTACTACGGCGAGTCCAACCTCCAGTTCCTGGACGCCGACGACCGGCACCTGAGCTACTTCCGCGCCGCCGTTCTGGCCTCCATCTTCATCGGCTGCGTGGCGCCGCTGACCGTGGTGTGGAACCTCGCGGACATCGCCATGGGCGTGATGGCCACCGTGAACCTGTTGGCCATCGCCCCGCTGTCGACGGTCGCCTTCCGCCTGTTGCGCGACTACAGCGGTCAGCTCCGTAACGGGCTGGACCCGCAGTTCACCCTGGCCAAGATGCCCGACCTGAGGAACGTGCACTGCTGGGGCGAGTCCGGCGGCCCGCTGCCGGAGGAGGTCGAGCTGGGGGAGGGCTCCGCGCCGAGCGACGCGGAGCCGCAGGAGGAGCCGGGCCCCGGTGGCGAGGGGTTGCACGGCCCGGACGGGGACCACGGGGACGACCGGTCCGACGGCGCGGGCTCCGAGGGGGACCGGGGCTGACACCCGGCGCCGAGGGACACCCGGACGTGGCCTGTTCCGGTGCTCGCCTGATACCGTTCGCCGGACCCTGTCCGGCGAACCGAGGTGGCCCCATGCGATCCGACGACGACTCCCTACCGCTCTCCGACCTGCCGAGGTCCCGTCTGGGGGAGGAGGAGGTCGTCGACCGCGACATCCTCGCGGACCTCGTGCGGGACGCGATCGGCGTGCTGTCCGGGCTCAGGCACGAGGAACTGGCCAAGGAGGTCCCGGACCCGGCGGTGGTCGAGCGGATCACCGAACGCAAGCAGAGGTTCGCCGCGGCCCTGAGCTCCCGGGCCTTCGGCGCGTCCGCCGAAGCGGACCGGCTGCGGGACGAGTGCCTCGAGCTGATCCGCGGCGGGACTCCCTAGCGCTCCCGGGCCCGGGGAGCGCGGTGGTCGGGTCGGAGCCCCGGGACTCGCTCACGGCCGGCCGGATGCACAGGCCGACGAGGACCGGGACCCGGACAGCGGTCCACAGGATCGGATCGGGCGTACAAACGAAAATCGTTTTCGGTTACCATTCGGGGAGTCCCCAACCGAAACCCACGGAGCACCCCCGTGTCCGAACGGACCACACCGGAGCGCGACTCCGCGCCCGCCAGCTCGCTCGCAGACCCGGTCTCCCGCGACTGGCACGACCACGGCGACGAACTGCCCCCCGCCGACTGGGGGCGGCCGACCGGTCCGCGCCGCACCGGAACGGTGTGGCTGTTCGCCCTCCTCATCACCGCGATGGCCCTGGCGCACTCCTGGCTCACCGACGAGATGACCGGTCAGGCCTTCCTGGCCTGGGCGACCATCTTCACCGCCATCAGCTTCCAGGCCCTGCCCTTCCTGGTCTTCGGGGTGGCCCTGTCGGCCGCGCTCATCGCGTTCGTGCCCGCCTCGGCCTACCGGAGGTTCATCCCCGACCGGCCGGGCCGCGCGGTCCCCGTGGCCGGTGTGTCCGGGGCGCTGCTCCCCGGGTGCGAGTGCGCCTCGGTGCCCATCGCCGGGAGCCTCATCAAGCGCGGGGTCGCTCCGGCGGCCGCCCTCACGTTCCTGCTGGCCGCGCCGTCCATCAACCCCATCGTCATGATCGCCACGGCCGTGGCCTTCGCGGGGCAGCCGGAGATGGTGCTGGCCCGCTTCGTGGCCTCACTGCTGGCCTCGGTGGTCATCGGCTGGATCTGGGTACGCTTCGGGAAGGCCGACTGGCTGCGCCTGCCCTCCCGCACCCACGCCCCGGGGGCCTCCAAGTGGCAGGTCTTCCGCGAGTCGATGCTGCACGACATGATGCACGCGGGCGGCTACCTCGTCGTCGGCGCCCTCGCGGCCGCCACCCTCAACGTCATGGTGCCCCGCGAGTGGCTGCTCGCCGTGGCCGAAGCGCCGGTGATCTCGGTACTGGTGCTCGCCCTGCTCGCCATCCTGCTCTCCATCTGCTCGGAGGCCGACGCCTTCGTCGCGGTCAGCCTCACCGACTTCTCTCCCACCGCCAAGCTCGCCTTCATGGTCATCGGCCCGATCGTCGACCTCAAACTCATCGCGATGCAGGCCGGGGTGTTCGGCTGGCGGTTCGTCGCCCGCTTCGCCCCGATCTGTCTGGTGGTCGGGCTGCTCAGCACCTTCCTGATCGGAGCCGTCCTCCTGTGAACCGGATCGCCCAGGGCATCACGCTCGTCCTGCTCGGTGCCGCCGCGCTGACCAGCACGATCCCCACCAACCTGTACCTGAACTGGGTCAAGGCGGGTTTTGGCCCGTTCCTCATCGCCGCCGGTGTGGTGATGGTGCTCCTCGGAGTCCTGGTCGTCGCCGCGGAGCTACGGGGCGAGGTCCACGCCCTGGACGAGGAGGACGCGGTCCCCGAGGGCTCCGCCTCCACCGCGACCGCCGACGCCGACCCCGGCCGTTCGGAACTCGAGCACGCCGCGGCCGAGTACGGCAACGGCGGAGGGGACGGCCACGGGCACGACCACTCGGTGGCCCCCCGGGTGGCCTGGCTGCTTCTGCTCCCGGTGGTGGCGGTGTTCGTCGTGGCGCCCCCCGCGCTCGGTTCCTACACGGTGGAGACCACCGGGGCCTCGTCCGGTCCGCCGCCGCGCGACGAGCGCTCCGGATCGCGCTTCTCCGACGACCTCGACCAGGCCGCACCCGGGGAGGTCGTCGCGCTCGACGTCCAGCAGTTCGTGATGCGCGCCTGGATCGACGAGGACCGGGAGCTGGCCGGGCGCGAGGTCGAGCTCACCGGGTTCGCCGTGCCCGCCCAGGACGGCGAGGGCTGGTACCTGGCCCGGCTCCAGATGGCGTGCTGCGCCGCCGACGCCGTGGTCAACAAGGTCCTGATCACCGACCACCCGGCACCGGAGGCCGACACCTGGTGGACGGTGCGCGGCACCTGGGTCGAGCCGGAGGGCGACCTGTACGACGTGTCCCAGCACGAGATCACGACCACCTGGGTCGAAGAGGTCACCCACCCGCCGGACCCCTACGAGTAGCCTCGTGCCGCCAGGCACCGCTCCGCGCGCGGCACCACGCGCGGAGCGGCGCGCGGCGAAGGGTACGAATCGGGATCTGGCGTGCGTTCGTGAGTATCGGTCGCCACACCGGTGCTCATTCCTGGGTTTCCTATTGCGCTGAGTAACAATGGCTGTGTGGCAGAACCGCACGACCCGTCCTGGAGGCCCCGGCTCGCACTCCGTCCGCGCAGCATCCGAGCCAGGGTCACGCTCGGCGCCGCCGTCATTCTGGCCCTGGTCATCGGCCTTCTCCTGAGCGGCTCCGTCCTGCTGATCCGCGAGGTCACGCTCAGCGAGCTCCGGGACAGGGCGGCCGAGGGCGCTCGGCACGTGGCCGACCACATCATGACGGAGCGTTATGACGGCACGATTCCGGCCTCCGAACCCATCGTGCGGCTCCAGGTGGTCGACTGGGAGACCAACGAGGTCCTGGCCTCCAGCGAAGCGCTGCGCGGCCTGCCGCCCCTGAACGATGACGACCCCGCCCCCGACGACTTCCGCGTGGACGACACCACGTGCGAGGCCATCCCCGACGACGACACGGGCGACTGCTTCCAGGTGGTCGGCTACGTGGTCGACGGCTCCGTGTACGGCGACAACATCATGGTGCTCGCCGCCACCCGCGTACCGCTCATCCTCGGCGACAACGTCCTGGAGCTCGTGCTGCTCGGCGCCTCGGCGCTGATCGTCTTCGGCTCGGGGTTCGTCATCTGGTACGGGGTGGGGCGGGCCCTGCGGCCGGTTCGGCTCATCAGCGACGAGATGGAGCACATCTCCGTCAACGACCTGCACCGCAGGCTTCCCCTTCCCAACAGCGACGACGAGATCGCCCATCTGGCCCGTACCGCCAACTCCAGCCTGGACCGCCTGGAGGAGGCCATGACCCGGCAGCGCCGGTTCGTCTCCGACGCCTCCCACGAACTGCGCAACCCCATCGCGGGGATGCGCACCAAGCTGGAGGTCGAGCTCTCCGACCCCGACCCCGACCTGCGCGCCCGGGAACGGCTGCTCACCGGTCTGCTCTCCGACACCGAACGGCTGGAGAACATCGTCGCCGACCTGCTGGAGATGGCCCGGCTGGAC
This sequence comes from Nocardiopsis sp. NPDC007018, assembly GCF_040635075.1. Taxonomy (NCBI): domain Bacteria; kingdom Bacillati; phylum Actinomycetota; class Actinomycetes; order Streptosporangiales; family Nocardiopsidaceae; genus Nocardiopsis; species Nocardiopsis sp. NPDC007018. The sequence goes on along the minus strand of NZ_JBEYHA010000022.1, from coordinate 2,329 downwards.
ACCGATGTCGAGAAGGAGCGCGAGCGTGTCGACCTCTCGGCCCTGGTACGCCAGGAGTTCTCCGGTCGCGGCAACCCGGCGCACGTCCACGTGCACGCCTCGGAACCGGTGTACGCGTACGTCAACCGGCTCCGCGTCGTCCGCGTTCTGACCAACCTGGTCGCCAACGCCGGACGCCACGCCAAGAGCCGGATCGACGTCATCGTGCAGCACCACCGGGGGGACGCCGTGGTCGAGGTCCACGACGACGGCTCCGGCATCCCGGTCAAGGACCGCGAACGCGTCTTCGAGCGCTTCGCCCGTCTGCCGGAGTCCAAGGAACGCGACCCCGGGGGCAGCGGTCTGGGGCTGGCCATCTCGCGTGAGATCGCGGCGGCCTACGGGGGTTCCCTGGTGGCGGGGCACAGCGACCTGCTCGGCGGCGCCCTGTTCACCCTGCGTATCCCCGAGCGGCCGGAGGAGGGCCAGTGACAGCGAGCAAGCGACCGCCCGCAGAACGCGGGCCCGGGCCGGGCCAGCTCGCGACGGTCGAGGAGGTGCGGCGCCCCAACTACTTCCTGCTCGGCTTCGTGGGCGCGCTGGGGGTGCTCAGCGCCTGGCTGCTCGTCCAGGCCCTCGTCAGCGCCCGCGCGGTGTTCGTCTACATCCTGGTCGCGCTCTTCCTCGCCATCGGACTCAATCCCGTCATCGAGGCGCTGCGACGGCTGCGGCTGCCCCGCTGGGCGGCGATCCTCACGGTCTGCCTGGCCCTGGTGCTGTTCCTGACCGTGTTCGTCTGGGCGCTCGTGCCGCCACTGACCCAACAGGTCAGCAGCTTCGCCTCCTCCCTCCCCACGTCCCTGGACCAGCTCCAGCACTCGGCGTTCTTCCGCAGCCTGGACCAGCGCTACAACGTGATCGGACGGATCGAGAGCGCGCTCTCCGACGGCAGCTTCGGACAGCAGATCTTCGGCGGGCTGGTCGGGGTGGGACAGGTGGTGTTCAACTCGCTGTTCGCCACCTTCACCGTCCTCATCCTCACGCTCTTCTTCATGGCCTCGCTGCACGGCATCATGGACGTCTCCTACCGTTTCGTGCCCCGCTCCAGCCGGGCCGCGGTGCGCGAGATCGGGGACGAGATCGTCCAGCGCATCGGCGCGTTCATCGCCGGGCAGCTGCTGGTCGCCGCCCTGGGCGGCGTGGTGGCCTTCCTGTTCCTGTGGCTGACCGGATCGGCGTACGCGCTCACCCTGGCCCTGGTCGTGGCGGTGACCGCGCTCATCCCGCTGATCGGTACCACCATCGGTGCCCTGGTGGCCTCGCTGGCGGTGGCGATCGGCGACCCGTGGATGGGCCTGGTCACGCTGGCGTTCTTCCTCGTCTACCAGCAGATCGAGAGCTACGTCATCGCGCCCCGCGTGATGCGCCACGCGGTGGACGTGGTGCCCACGGTCAACATCACGGCGGCTCTGCTCGGCGGCGCCCTGATGGGCCTGGTCGGCGCGCTCATCGCCATCCCCACGGCGGCGGCGCTCACCCTGGTGCTGAAGAAGGTGGTCTTTCCCCGTCTGGAGGAGCGCTGAGCGACCCCCGGAGCGGACCTAGCCTGGGACGAATGAGGATCGGATGGGGTCGGGTGGGGCGCGTCGCCCTGCTCGCGGCATGGGCCGCCCTCCTGGCGTGGGCCGTCCTGCGCGGTCCGGACCTGGAGGCGGTCCGTGCGTGGACCGCCGACGCCGGGTTCTGGGGCGCCGCGGTGTACCTGGCCGCCTATGTCCTGGCCGTCCAGGCCCTGGTCCCGCGCCCCGCGTTGAACATCGCCGCGGGCGTGGTGTTCGGACTCGCGGCCGGGATGGTCCTGGCGCTCGCGGGAGGCGTGCTGGCCGCCGTCGTCCAGTTCGCCGTGGCCCGGTACGTGGCCGGTGACACGCTCGCGCGGCGGCTCCCCGACGGCGTCCGTACCCGGTTGGAGGAGCTGGTGGGACGGCGCGCGCTCCTGGCGGTCGTGCAGCTGCGCCTCATCCCGGTGATCCCGTACCAGATGGTCAACTACGGATTCGGGCTGACCGGGCTGCGGGCCGCGCCGTTCGCGCTGGGAACCGCCCTGGGCTCCCTGCCCGCCACCGCGGCGATGGTGGTGGTCGGTACGGGCGGGGCCGACCTGGGTCTGCCGGTCGCGGTGGCCACCGGCGCGGCCGCCGCCCTCCTCGCGCTGGTCCGGTGGGCGCGGTCGCGTCGCCGCCGTGTCCGTGGAGACGAGGAGCGGGCGCGGGCCTGCTCGCCGCCCTGGAGAAGCTCACCTCCGACCAAGCGGACGCGCTCGAAGCCCAGTCCCAACTGATCGACACCC
>NZ_JBEYHA010000021.1:0-109475 GCF_040635075.1 Nocardiopsis sp. NPDC007018 | reverse complement strand
GGAGTTCGTCGGCGTGCTGCTGCAACGCGTGATGCGACCCGTCTGGCGCGTTCCCGGGCGCTCGGCGGTGGACGCCGCCGCCTCCTTCGTGGGCACCCGGGAGGGCGGCTCGGGGACGCCGCGACGATCGAACCGCCCGGGAGCTCGCGGCTAGGGCTTGTGCGTGGGCGGGCGGCGGCTGGCGTGCCCGCGCCGCCGGTTGCGCACGCTGAGGCTGAGCGCGCCGCCCTGTTCCAGGAGCTGGCGGGCGGCCCGGTTGACGGTGCCGCGCGGTCCGGAGGCCGACGGGTGGGCGCCCTCGTCCGCCTTCAGGTCCGGCTGGGCCAGCAGGGCCGTGGGTTCGTTGTCGTGGTCGTCGAGTTCCTCCGGGAGTGCGTGCAGCTTGCGGGTGCGCTGGAGCCCGGGGCCCCCGTTCTCCGGCCGCCGCTCCACGGGGGCCGCAGCCTCGGTGGGGTTGCGCTTCTCCTCGTCCACGGCCTCCTTCCAGGCCTGGTCCTGCTGCTGGTCCTCCTGCTTCTGGCGGGCCAGACGGCGGGCGCGGTCGGTACGCCAGGCGCGGTAGGAGCGCGCCAGCGGGGTGACGACCGGCCAGGTGACCTTGGCGGGGCGGGAGAGCGCGTGCCACAGGTAGGCGGTGGTGCCCCAGGCCTCCATGGCGCGCCGGGCCTTGGTGATGGTGAAGAAGGTCGGCATGGCGAGCAGGAGCTGCGGCCAGGCCAGGGCGAGTGCGGCGAACAGCGGGTACATACCGCCGCCAGCGATCGCGGCGGCGGCGCCGATGGCCACGGGGACCAGGGCCAGGGCCACTCTCAGCTGGGTGAACTGCCGGAAGCGGTGCAGGGACCGGCGGGCCGAGACCGGCGGCGCCAACCCTTCGGGGAGCGGTGTGGGCTGCACGATCATCGCGAGCAGCAGCGTGCCCACTCCCACGCTGGCGGCCAGCAGGATCGTCCAGCCGGAGGCGGACATCGCACCGCCCACCAGCAGGTAGACCAGCCCCAGGACGGGCAGCGGCGCGGGGAGCCAGAACAGCACCCGCCGGCGCAGCTCGCCCTCCTGCGTGGGCTGGAGTACGAAATCGATCACCGGGCGTAGTATCCGGAACCTCTTCCTCGGTCGCTCGACCACAGCGCTGGACCCCCCATTAACGTCGTGACGGAGCGGTGCGGGGAGCGACGCCCGAGGGTTTCGTCGCCTCTGGCTCCACCCGCAACCTGCCCGTATCAAAGCTATCCCTTTTCGCGTTGTCCCCGGGCGCACACGGTCAGTTACACACATACCCGACGCTGGTGAAACTTCCATAAATCAGCAGAAAAGGGAGGTAACGATCGGATGACGGCGTGACGGAGGTCACCCTGGTCACCCCCTCAGGAGACCACCGTCAGGACGCTCCGTCGCGGGTTTCGGACAGGCGCCCCAGGGCCACCGCCACCCGCAGCACGAAGGAGCCCCTGCCGTCGGAGGGGATGTGCCCGGTGAGCTCGGAGATCCGGCTCAACCGGTAGCGCACCGTGTTCGGGTGCACGAAGAGCATCCGCGCCGTGGCCTCCAGTGACGAGGCGTGTTCGAGGTACACCGACAGCGTGTCCAGGAGGGGCGAGCCCGCGCCCCGGAGCGGCAGGAACACCTCCGTCACCAGCTGCTGGCGCGCCTCCGCGTCGCCCTCCAGCGCCCGCTCGGGCAGCAGGTCGTCGGCGAGCACGGGCCGGGGGGCGTCAGGCCAGGCGACGGCGGCGCGCAGGCCGTTCACCGCCGAGCGCACCGAGGCCCCCGCCGCGTGCAGGTCGGGCACGGCCGGACCCACCACGACCGGGCCGTCCCCGAACAGCCCCGCCAGCGGCTCCACCGGCGCCGCCGGGAGTTCGTCGACCGGGTGGCGGTCGCCCACCCCGACCACGAGGACCACTCGGCGCCCCTGCATCCCCGCGAGGACGTCGTAGCCCAGTCGGCGCGCGGCCGAGCGCAGGTCGTCCATGACCTTGCCGCCGTCCTCGTCGCCGATGTCCCCCGCCACCGCGATCACCGGCGTGTGCGACCAGCCCAGCGCCGACCCCCAGGTCTGGAGGCCCTCCACCTGGTCGCCGTGCAGGAGGGCGTCGACGATCAGCGCCTCCAACCGGGCGTCCCAGGCCCCGCGGGCCTCGGCCGCCCGGGCGTACACCTTGGCGGAGCTGAAGGCGACCTCCCGGGTGTAGCGGAGCATGGCCTCGCGCAGCTGCTGCTCGCCGCCGGGCGCGGCCAGGTCGTCCACCTGGCCCTCCACGACCTCGATGACCACACGGATCATGTCGACGGTCTGCTGGAGGGAGACCGAACGGGTGAGTTCGCGCGGGGCGGTGCCGAACACCTCCACCGTGATGGCGGGCCGACCACGCTCCGGGTCGCGGAACCAGTCCACGAAGGCGGCGACACCGGACTGCGCCACGAGGCCGATCCACGACCTGTCCTGGGCCGACATGCGTCGGAACCAGGCGAGCCGCTCCTCCATACGGCTGACGGCGGCGGTGCCCAGCACCCCCATGGAGCGTTCCAGTCGGCGTACGGTCTCGGCGCGGATCTGTTCCTGTGGGGCGCCGTTCCCGGTCGGCGCGCTCGCGCCGTCCTCGGTCGGTCGGGGTTCGGTGTTCACCCGTCTAGGTTCGCATCCCCTCCGCACCCGGTCCCGGGTTATGTCCCGTGTCGGCCGTCACGCCGGTGCCGACCGGGCCCGGGACCGGCGCTCCGGGGGCTCCGCGTACCGTCGGAAAGTGATCCCCTCCACCCGTTTCGGGCTTGTGGACACATGACCGGCGACGATTTGTGGATTACCTACAAACCGACTTCGGTGAACTTCGTGTCTCTCCCTATCCAACTGGTGATCTCCTACAGGGCAAGGTTGATGTCGTGCTTGTAATCGTTGCTCCAGGCCAAGGCGCCCAGGTTCCCGGTTTCCTCTCCCCGTGGCTCGAACTCCCCGGCATGGCCGAGACGTTCTCCGCGTGGTCCGAGGTGACCGGGCTCGACCTCGTGCGCTACGGCACCACGGCCGACGCGGACGAGATCCGCGACACCGCCGTCGCCCAGCCGCTGCTGGTCAGCGCCGGTCTGGCCACTGCCAGCGCGCTCCTGGCCCCGCACGCCGCCCCCGGCGCCCCGCTGCCCGCCCCGTCCTCCCTCGTGGACGCCACGGCCGGGCACAGCGTGGGCGAGTTCACCGCCGCGGCGCTGGCCGGTGTGCTCTCCCCCGAGGACGCCCTGGCCCTGGTCGCCGAACGCGGTCGCGGGATGGCCGACGCCGCCGCCCGCACCGAGACCGGGATGACGGCCGTCCTGGGCGGGCGGCGCGAGGACGTCCTGGCCGCGATCGAGGCCGCCGGTCTGACCCCGGCCAACGACAACGGCTCCGGTCAGATCGTGGCGGCGGGCACCACCGCCCAGCTGGCCGCCTTCGCCGAGAACCCGCCCGAGCGGGCCCGGCTGCGCCCCCTGTCCGTGGCGGGCGCCTTCCACACCGCGCACATGGCCCCGGCGGTCGAGCGGGTGCGCGAGGCCGCCCGGGGCCTGACCCCCGCGGACCCGACCGTGCGGCTGCTGTCCAACGCCGACGGCGCCGTGGTCGCCGACGGCGCCGACTACCTGGACCGCCTGGTCTCGCAGATCTCCTCCCCCGTCCGCTGGGACGCGTGCACGGACACGCTCGCCGACCTCGGGGTGACCGCGTTCATCGAGCTGACTCCGGCGGGCACGCTCGCCGGGCTCGCCAAGCGCGCCCTGCGCGGCATCGAGATCCTCGCGGTGAAGACCCCCGACGACCTCGAACGCGCCGGCGCCCTCATCAAGGAGCACGCGGGGACCGCCTCCCCCGCGGGCCAGCAGGAAGGCTGAGCATGTTCAACGTCCCGAGCGCGCCCGGCGGCGCCGCGATCCGCTCCCTCGGCGGGTACCAGCCGTCGCGGGTCGTGACCAACGCCGACCTGGAGTCCCGCGTTGACACCACCGACGAGTGGATTCAGAGCCGCGTGGGCATCAGGGAGCGTCGCGTCGCGGGCCCCGAGGACACCGTGGCGAGCATGGCCGTGGCGGCCGGGGGCAAGGCCCTGGCCGCGGGCGGGATCTCCCCCGAGGAGATCGACCTGGTGATCGTGGCCACCTGCACCGCGCAGGACCAGATCCCCAACACCGCCGCGACCGTGGCCGCCCGGCTCGGCATCGACGCCCCCGGCGCCTTCGACGTCAACGCCGCGTGTGCGGGGTTCGTCTACGCGCTCGGGCTGGCCTCGGACTCCGTTCGGGCCGGGAGCTCCCGCAACGTCCTGGTGATCGGCTCGGAGAAGCTCAGCGACTGGGTGGACTGGCAGGACCGGTCCACCTGTGTGATCTTCGCCGACGGAGCCGGTGCCGCCGTGGTCTCGGCCTCCGAGGACCACGGCGTCGGTCCGGTCGTCTGGGGCTCCTCCGGGGAGCGGGCCGACACGATCCACCTGCGCGAGGGCAAGTACCTCTACCAGGAGGGCCAGGCCGTCTTCCGGTGGACCACCACCGAGCTGTACAAGGTGGCCCTGGAGGCCCTGGAACGCGCGGGTGTGGAGCCCACCGAGCTCACCGCCTTCGTGCCGCACCAGGCCAACCTGCGGATCGTCGAGTCCATCGCGCGCAAGCTGGGGGCGCCGCAGGCGCTCGTGGCCCGCGATATCGTCACCGCGGGCAACACCTCCTCAGCGTCGATCCCTCTCGCGCTCTCGCGCATGGTCGAACGCGGGGAACTGCCGTCGGGGAGCACCGTGCTCACCCTGGGGTTCGGCGCGGGCCTGGTCTACGCCGCCCAGGTCATCCGCATCCCCTGATCCGTCCGGTCCCACCGGGGAGGGTCCGCCCGCCCCGCCCGGGAACGCCACCCGACACCACATTCGTCAAGCAAGGAGAAGAACATGGCCGACCACAGCGAGCAGGACATCCTCAAGGGCCTCGGCGATATCGTCGAGGAGATCGTCGGCACCGAGCCCGCCGAGGTCACCCCGGAGAAGTCGTTCGTGGACGACCTGGACATCGACTCGCTGTCCATGGTCGAGATCGCCGTCGCCGCGCAGGACAAGTTCGGCGTGGAGATCCCCGACGACCAGCTCAAGGACCTCAAGACCGTCCAGGACGTCATCAACTTCATCCAGAAGTAGCGTGTCCGGGCCGCCGGTCCCCACCCCGGACCGGCGGCCCGCCCCGTCCCCACCGAGGACACCCCAGACCCACTCATTCGCCACGCCTCCCGGCGGACAGCGCCGGGGGATCGACCCACGAGAAGGGCGATCGGATCATGTCCAAGACCGATGTCGTCGTCACCGGCCTCGGCGCCACCACCCCCCTCGGGGGTGACGTCGCGACCACATGGTCCGCGCTCCTCGACGGCCGCTCCGGGATCAGCATGCTGCCGGAGGACTGGCACGAGAAGCTTCCGGTGCACTTCGCCGGGCAGATCGCGCAGGAGCCCTCCGAGAAGCTGCCGCGCCCCCGGCTGCGCCGCCTCGACCGGACCCAGCAGTTCGCGTTGATCGCCGCCCAGGAGGCGTGGGACCACGCCGGAGCCCCCGACGTCGACCCCCTCCGCCTCGGTGTGGTCGTCTCCAGCGGGATCGGTGGCATCCTCACCATCCTGGAGCAGTACGACACCTTCCGTGAGAAGGGCTGGAAGCGGGTCTCGCCGTTCACCGTGCCCATGCTCATGCCCAACAGCCCCGCGGCCGCCGTGGCCCTGGAGTTCACCGCGCGCGCGGGCGCCCACGCCCCGGTCAGCGCCTGCGCCTCCAGCGCAGAGGCGATCGCCAACGGTGTCGACATGATCCGCGCGGGCCGCGCGGACGTCGTGATCGCCGGTGGCACCGAGGCCGCGATCCACCCCCTGAACATCGCCTCCTTCGCGTCGATGCGCGCGCTGTCCACCCGCAACGAGGACCCGCAGACCGCCTCCCGCCCCTGGGACAAGGACCGCGACGGCTTCGTCATGGGTGAGGGCGCGGGCATCCTCGTCCTGGAGTCGGCCGAGCACGCGGCCAAGCGCGGCGCGCACGTGTACGCCCACGCGGCCGGGGTCGGCTACACCGACGACGCCCACGACATCGTCATGCCCGACCCGGAGGGTGCCGGTCAGGCCCGCGCCATCACCCAGGCCCTGGCCGACGCGGACCTCAGCCCGAGCGACATCGTGCACGTCAACGCGCACGCCACGTCGACCCCGGCTGGGGACGTCGGGGAGACCCGGGCGATCCGCTCGGCGTTGGGCGAGGCCGCCGCCGACCGGGTGGTGGTGACCTCCACCAAGTCCATGACCGGCCACCTGTTGGGCGGCGCGGGCGCGGTGGAGTCGATCGCGACGATCCTGGCGCTGCACGAGGGCCAGATCCCGCCGACCATCAACATCGCCGAGCTCGACCCGGAGGTGGCCGTGGACATCGTCCGCGACAAGCCCCGGGAGATGCCGGCCGGGGACGTCGCCGCCATCAACGAGTCCTTCGGGTTCGGCGGCCACAACATCGCGGTGGCCTTCCGCCGCGCCTGATCGAGCGGGCCCGTGCGCGACCTACGGGCTCAGGTCCCCAGGGGGCGTCACCGCAGGGTGACGCCCCCTGTCGTGTCCGTGGCGGCCGTCAACCCCGCGTGAACGCCCGGCGGCCCACGTCCCAAGAACGGTTGAACTCCGCCGCGCGGGTCTTCAGGTCGGCGCGCCCCGCGCGCGACCATGGACGACGTGTCCACCCTGCCTCGCACACAGACCCGGCCGGTTCCCGGTGCCGACGAGCGGTCGGCGCCCCGTCCCCGTGGTCCGGCCTTCCGTCCCGTCGTGGACCTGGACTCCGGCGCCGTGGTGGCGGTCGAGGTCGTCGCGAACGTTCCCGCCGGTCTGGGCCGTCCGGACGGCCGGGGCGGCGGCCCCGCCCTGGTCGCCGAGTGGCTGGCCTCGCTGGTCCGCGCGGGTGACGGTGTCGAGAGCCAGTTGCCGCTGGTCCTGCCGCTGCCCTCGGTGGCACTCGCCGACGGCACCGGGCTCGCGGGGCTGGTCGAGAGCGCCCTGCGACGGGCCGGCCGCCGACCGCGCGACGTCACCCTGATGCTCACCCCGGATCTGGTGGAGCTGCCCCGGGCCACCGTGCTGACCGCCGTGGCGGGGTTGCGCTCCCTGGGGTTCCGGTGCGGTTTCGGCACCGCGATGGCCCGGCCGGACCTGGTGGTGGAGGCCACGCCGTTCCTGATCCGGTTGGACCCGGTCCTGGTGTCGGGGATCGACGGCGACCAGCGCAACGGGGGGATCGTGGACGGCCTGGCCCGGATCGGGCGCAGCAGCGGCGTGTACGCGATGGCGACCGGGGTGGACCGGGGCGAGGAGATCGTGCGTCTGCGGGAGTGCGGGGTGCGGTTGGGCTGCGGCGCGTTCTTCGCCGGGCCGGGGTGGCGGCCCGGCGAGCGGGTGAACCCCGTGCCGGAGCCCGCGGCCACCGCGCTGGACGACTCGGACGCGGGCCCGAGGGTCACCGAGTTCATGGTGCCTCCGCTGGACTTCGACTCCGAGTCCACGGGCGAGCACGTCATGGAGGCCTTCACCCAGGACACCGCGCTCAACAGCGTGGTGTTGATCGATCACCGGGAGCGGCCGACCGGGGTCATCGACCGGACCCGGTTCCTGTTGTCGGTGACCGGGCGGTACGGGCACGCCTTGCACGCCAAGCGCCCCGCGCTGCGGTTGGCGGAGTCGCCCCGGACCGTGCCCGCGTGGATGTCGGCGATCTCGGCGCTGCGGGTGGCCGGGCAGGACCGCGAGCGCGTGTACGACGACCTGATCGTCACCAACCCGTACGGCCAGTGTGTGGGGGTCGTGCACGTCAGCGACCTCATCCAGTCCCTGGCCCGGCAGTGACCGGGGCCGGGGCGCGCTGAGCGCGGCTCGGTCCCCGCCCGTCCACCCGGCCCGCGCGCGTGGGGGGTGTGAACGCGACGGTGGCCGCGTCCCCGCGGGTGCGGGGAGCGCGGCCACCGTGGGAGACCGGTCGGGTCAGCGCAGGGGTTCGGGGCCCTTGGTGCCCGAGGGGCTGCTGGTCGGCGGGGTGTCGTCCGCCGCGTAGTCGTTGAAGTGCGTGTCGGCGCCGGCCTGGCTCAACCGCTCGCGGAGTTCCTCACGGGTCTTCTCGTCGTGCAGGTAGTCCAGCTCGGGTCGGCGCGGCAGCAGGCCGTCGCCGGAGGAGCGCCCCATCGCCCGGCGGCGCAGCCACGGGACGAGGTACTGGCGGGCCCAGCGGCGGCCCTCACGGCGGCGCAGGATACGCGGCAGCTGCTGGGGCGGGGTGGCCCACGGGTCGGTCCAGGACTCGGGTGGTCCCATCGGGTGGCCCAGCAGGTCGGCGACACGCGCCGCGACGATCTGGTGCCCGGCGCCGTTGGGGTGCAGGCGGTCGTCGCTCCAGGCCCGGGGGTCGTTGAGGGCGTTGAGCGCCCACAGGTCGACGATCTCGGTCCCGGTGCGTTCGGCCACGGCCCGCATGTGCATGCTGAACACCGCGATCCGGCCCCGGTACAGGCGCAGGACCGGAATCCAGCCGGTGTCGTGGCCCGCGAGGATCACCACGCGGATGCCCGCGTCGCGCAGTTGGCGCACGCCCCACTCGAACTTCTCGGCCAGCGCGTCGAGGTCCCCGCCGGGGCGCAGGACGTCGTTGCCGCCCGCGAGCACGGTGACCAGGTCGGGCTTCCAGGCGAGGGTCTGCTCCAGCTGTTCGCCGAAGATGTGTTTCATCCGACGTCCTCGGACGCCGAGGTTGGCGTAGCGGAAGTCCGGGGAGAGCGTGCCCAGGTGTTCCGCGAGGCGGTCCGCGAAGCCCCGGTACTCGCCGCCGGGCCCGCTGTCGTCCTCCATCCCCTCTGTGATGCTGTCACCGATCGCCACGTAGGACCGGATGAGTTCCGGTCTGTTCGCGGGCGCAGCAGCGGGGGGATTCATCTCAAGGTCTGTCACGTCAACCAATCATCCGGATCGACCGTCCCTCGCCTGCCATGCGCCGGGGTGCGCGGGACGGAAGTCTTGGCGGGTCGCGGTCTGCCGCTGGCCCGAATGCCCGAGCACCGTCGGACCCGGGGTGAACCGCGTCGCGGACACCCGGCCGAGGGACGCTCGGGCGAGGACAGTGCCCGTCCAGCATACCCGCGACCAACGTCAGCGCGCCGGTCCCGCCCACGCCGTCGGAGCCCCGAGGGGACAACGCCCGGTGCGCCCGAGAAGAGCCAGAAGTCCCTTATGAGGTAGCTCACAGCCCCTGGCGACCTCTGTGGGCGAATCTCCTTGGTCACGGTGATCACACGCGGAGGTCACCCCCGGGTATCGGCGGTCCGTCGCTCCCGGGACTACCCATGTGGCCCCGGGGCACGTACGATCTCGGGGAAGTGCTCACGGCACCCCTGCCCCTCGGTCCGCCGTGCCCCCACGCGGCAGCGATCGAGTCGGGCCAAGATCCGTCCTCGTCCGGGTCAAGGGCGCGTACTGTGGTGCATCGAACCGAAGGCCCGTGCGGTTCCTCCCCAATTCACGTGCAGACACCAGGAGGTCGAGGTCCCCAGCGGATGAACGCCGTCTCTCCGATCTGCCTCGTCGACCTCGCGCCCGCCCTGCGGTGGTCGAGGTCGCCGGACGTGGCACCACTGCTCCACCACGACCGTCTCATCGACGGCTGGTGGCACTCGCTGCCCCTCACCCGGGTCCTGGACATCGCCGGTCCGCCCTGGCTGGCGAACGGGCTGGCGCGCCTCGCGGTCGAACACTGGGGGCACATCGCCCTGTCGGAGTTCCTGCCGAGCCTGCGCGCACAACCCGTGGACTGCTCCGACCTGGCCGAACCGGTCCGGGGCGCGGTGGTCGCCACCGCGGGTGACTGGGACCGCCTCATCGCGGCCTGCCCCCAGGAGATGCGCGAGTGGCGTCTGCCTGGCTGCGGAGTACTGGACGTCGTGAGCACGATCGCCTGGCGGGCCCTCCAACCCTGCTGCGAACTCCCCGGCGGGCCCACCCCCTCCCCCGCCCTGATGACGGAGGCGGTGCGCACCATCGCGCACTGGCTGCCCGACGCCGCCCCCGAACACGTGCGCAGCGCGCTGGACTACCTGGAGAGCGCGACCGGCGCGGGCGGGGCACCCGACCGGGCCGACGACTCCGAGGGGTCGGCGAGCCCGCCCCAGACCCCCGCCACCCGTGCGATCCGCACCCTGCGCGCACTGCGCGCCCAACGGGACCAGGACCCGCCCGTCGCCGAACCCGCGCCCGAGCGGGCGGCCCCGGCCCCGGAGACCCCCGTTCCGGAGACCCCCGCCCCGGTCGGCAGCATGGTCAGCTCGGCGGCGATGATCCCGGGGTCCGTCCTGAGCGCCGACGCCGTCGCCACCGAGGCCGCCGCCACCGCGAGCAGCGGTGTCGGCGACCTGCGCTCGCAGTTCCGCAGCTCCCTGCTGGGCCCCGGCCGCACCCTGCGCCGCCCCAGCTTCAGCCGCACCAAGGCCCCCGCACCCGAACGCGTGGAGGAGCCCCCGGCCCCGGTCCTGGGCCAGCACCCGCTGGTGGACCAGGTCGAGGAGATGTTCCGCTCCTGGCCCGAGCTGGAGCGGACGGTGGCCGCCGAACGCCTCTTCGCCACCGACCCGATCAGCATCCGCGTCCTCTCCGAGCAGATCTCGGTGGACGTCACCGAGATCCGCGGGGCCCAGCGTAAGGTGGAGGAGCGCCTGCTGCGCTGGCTGGGCTCGCCCGAGGGCGCCGCCATCACCAAACACCTGCGCGAGCTCTCCGAACAGCTCGGTTCGGCGACCACCATCGACCGGCTCATCAACGCGCACCCCGACCACCCGGTGGACGTGCCCACGCTGCACACCCCGCTCTGGCGCGTGATCATCACCCTGTTCACCGACCGGCGCATGCACAACGGCTGGCTCATCGCCGACGATCCGAACAAGCTGCGCTGGCAGACCCGCGAACTGCTGGGTGACGCCCCCAACCTGACCGAGGCGGGCATCCGCCTGGGCCGGATCGGCATCCGCCAGCAGGAGCTCCGGGCCTGGTTGCTGAGCACGCCCGGGGTGAGTCTGCGCGACGGCCACGTGTATGTGGACTCCTCCGTTCCCATGGAGGCCCCCGGCGACAACCACACCCCCGAGGGGTCCGGCGCCACCACCGAGAACGGTCTGCCGATCCGGCGCCGACCCGACGGACAGCCCGGCCCCGTCGAGCCAGCAGCCCACGCCGCCGAGCCCTCCCACCAGGTCAGAACCGGTCCCGAGCAGGTCGGGTTCGGGGCCGTCGCGCCGCCGGTGCCGATGGCGCCCCCGGTCCCGCCGCTGGCCCACCCGGTCCACCCGTCCCCGGTACGACCGGGGACGAGCGACCCGGCCGCGTCGGCCCGCTGTTTCCGGGCCCCGGACGGACGCTGGTGGCACCGCATCGACATCACCGCGGACCACCTCAACGGTGCCCCGGTCGCGGTTCCCACCGGCTACGCCACCCACCTGGGCCTTCAGCCCGGGCGCCTGCTGTGCCTGACGGCGCCCGGCGCGGACCTGCTCGTCCTGGTCTGGCGTGACCAGCCCGCCTTCGACTCGTTGCGGCCGTTGCTGCGGCGTCAGGCCGCCCAGCCGGGCGACCGGATGTTCATCACGGTCTCGGGCGACCGACTGGACGCGCGCAAGCTTCCCGCCGGCGACCTGAGCGGACACCCGCCCGCCGCGCGCGCCCTGCACCTGATCGGCTACACGGCCCCGGCCGCGCCGGAGGAGGCACTCAGAATCCTCTCGCGCCGGATCACCGACAACGGTGACGAGTCGTTGGCGGACCCGCAGTCGCTGTTGGAGGCGCTGTCGCTGCGTGGGGACGAGGACATCGCCGGGGAGCTGCGCACCGCCATGTTCGCCGCCCACTGAGGCGTTCGCCCTCGTCGAGGGGTCGTACCGGAGTTCCGGTGCGGCCCCTTCTCGCGTCGGGCGCCCTGCCGGTGCGGGGTTCGACGGGCGGTCGGGCCGTTCCGGGGCTTCCCCGACGCGACCACAGGATGTAGGTTAGCCTTACCTAATAGAGTTGAGGTGGTCCTCCTGCTCCCGTACCCGAAGTCCCTCGCCCCCTCCCCCGCCGAACGGGCCCGCTCCGTCCTGGCCCGACCCAACCCGGCCACGGTGACCAGCGACGACGTCTGCCTGCACCTGACCGGCGCAGCGTGCCACACCACGTTCCAGGGCGAGGTCACCCTGCTCGTCCCCGACCAGCACCGGGTCCTCGCCGAGATCGGCGACGGCGCCCTGGAGGCCACCGTCGAGTTCACCGACACCGCCCCGGTCGACCTGCGCGACCCCACGCGCTCGCTCCTGTGGATCAGCGGCACGCTGCGCGTGCCCCCGCTCCGCGAGGCCCGCGACCGCGCCCTGGCCGCCCTGGCCGACGACCCCGACGAGCGCCTGCTCGACCTCGGCCACGGACGCACCCTGGTCGTCATGGAGCCGCACCTGATCATCCACTCCGACCACGACGGCTGCCACCTGCTGCACCCGGAGGAGTTCACGGACGCCGCGGCCGACCCCTTCGGCCGGTGGGAGGGCCCCTGGCTGCGCCACCTGGAGGACGACCACCCCGACGTGCTCTGGGCCCTGGCCGCCCGTTGCGGCACCCCGCTTCCGCCCGGTCGCCCGCGCCCGCTCGGCGTGGACCGGCACGGGCTTCGGTTGCGGTGGGAGGGGCCGGACGGCGACCACGACGTCCGCATCCCCTTCCGTAGGGCCGCCCGCACCCCGCACGACGTCGCCCGCCAGGTACGGGACATGGCCGGGCTCGACCGGCACCGGCACTGAACCCGACCGGCACCGGCGCCGAAGACCTCGTCAGCGCACCCGCGCGGAGGGCTCAGACCACGAACAGGTTTCCGTTCGCCGCCACGACGGCGACCAGGCCCCATGTCGTCGCGAGGTACAGCGCCATCATCACGGCCTGCGCGACCAGCAGACCACGGCGCATGGCACCGGGTCTGCGCAGACACACCAGCACGAAGTGCGTGAGGCCCACCGGGAGCACGAGCAGCCACACCAGCGGCCACAGCCAGAACAACAGCGGTGCCAGACCCCAGGTCAGGGAGTGCAACGCCACCAGGAACAGGGACGCGTGCGTCGTCAGAGCCGCGGCCAGGCAGACACAGGCGGACAGCACCCACACGGGAATCCACCAGGCGGAGGTGCGCGGCTCTACGGGGACACCGGGAAGGTCCGCATCGGAACCGGAGACGGAGGGGGATGCCATAGCCGCATCATGCACCACCGCCGGACGGCGCCGCGACGGGGGCCACCCGGACACACCACGGGCCGGGCCCCCCGAGGGAACCCGGCCCGCACTCCGACGGAGTCGGATCAGACGTTGAAGCCCAGCATGCGCAGCTGGTCCCGTCCGTCGTCGGTGATCTTGTCCGGACCCCACGGCGGCATCCAGACCCAGTTGATCTTCACGTCGCGCTCGAACTCGTCCAGGGCGCTGTTGGCCTGGTCCTCGATCACGTCGGTCAGCGGGCAGGCCGCGCTGGTCAGGGTCATGTCCAGGGTGATCGACTCGTCGTCGTGGTTCACCCCGTAGACCAGACCCAGGTCGACGATGTTCACGCCGAGCTCGGGGTCGATCACGTCCTTGAGCGCCTCCGCGATCTCCTCGGCCAGCGCCTCCTCCTCAGGGGAGCGCGGAGCGGCCTCGGTCTTCTCGGCGGTCTCGGTCGTCGTGGTCTCGTTGTCGCTCATTCAGGCGCCTTCCTTCTCCAAGGACTGCGACACCGCGTCCTTCCAGGCCATCCACCCCAGCAGGGCGCACTTGATCCGGGCCGGGTACTTGGACACGCCGACGAACGCCACGGCGTCCTCCAGCACGTCCTCGTCCGGCTCACCCTTGCCCTTGGACTGCATCAGCTCGGTGAACGCGTCCAGGGTCGTCATACCCTCGGCCACCGTCCTGCCGATGAGCAGGTCGGTCAGCACCGAAGTGCTGGCCTGGCTGATCGAGCAGCCCATCCCCTCGTAGGAGACGTCGCTGACGACCGCCCTCTCGTCGAGCGCGCCGCCGTCGGCGGCGGGAGCCAGGGTCACCCGGAGCGTCACCTCGTCCCCGCAGGTGGGGTTGATGTGGTGCGCCTCGGCGTTGTACGGATCGCGCAGCCCCTTGTGGTGCGGGTTCCGATAGTGGTCCAGGATGATCTCCTGGTACATCGCGTCCAACTGCATGGTCAGGCAGAATCCTCGTACTAGTCCCGGGTCCCGAAGAACCTCTGGGCGGCCCGGATGGCCTCCACCAGCGCGTCCACGTCCTCCAACGTGTTGTAGAGGTAGAACGACGCCCGTGTGGTCGCGACGATACCGAGCTTGCGGTGCAGGGGCCAGGCACAGTGGTGCCCGACTCTGACCTCCACACCCCGGTCGTCCAGGACCTGACCCAGGTCGTGCGGGTGGATGTCGTCCACCACGAACGACACCGCGCCGCCCCGGTCGACGGCCTCGGTCGGACCGACGACGCGCACGCCCTCGATCGCGCCGACGTGCTTGAGCGCGTACTCGGTGAGCGCGTGCTCGTGCGCGGCGACCCGGTCCATGCCCACCTCGGAGAGGTAGTCACAGGCGGCGGCCAGACCGACGGCCTGCGGGGCCATCGGCACACCGGCCTCGAAGCGCTGCGGTGGGTCCGCCCAGGTCGAGTGGCTCATGTGCACGACGCCGATCATCGAACCGCCGCTGATGAAGGGCGGCATGGCCGCGAGCAGCTCCCGGCGCCCCCAGAGCACGCCGATCCCGTTGGGACCGAGCATCTTGTGCCCCGAGAAGGCCAGGAAGTCGACGTCGAGGTCACGCACGTCCACCGGCATGTGCGGCACCGACTGGCAGGCGTCCAGCAGGACCAGCGCGCCGACCTCCCGGGCCCGCGCGGTGATCGCGGCCACCGGGTTGACCGTGCCGAGCACGTTGGACTGGTGCGTGAACGCCACCATCCTCGTGCGCTCGTTGACCAGTTCGCCCAGGTCCGACAGGTCCAGACGCCCCTCGTCGGTGACCGGGAACCAGCGCAGCGTCGCCCCGGTGCGCTGGCACAGCTGCTGCCAGGGCACCAGGTTGGCGTGGTGCTCCATCTCGGTCACGACGATCTCGTCGCCGGGGCCGACCTGGAACCGGCGCAGCTCCTCGTCGGCCGTGGCCGCGTTGCTCATCGCGTACGCGACCAGGTTGACCGCCTCGGTGGCGTTCTTGGTGAACACCACCTCGTCGGCGTCGGCGCCGACGAACCGGGCGATGGTCTCCCGGGCGGACTCGTAGGCGTCGGTGGCCTCCTCCGCGAGCTGGTGCGCCCCACGGTGCACCGCCGCGTTGTGGCGTTCGTAGAACCCGCGCTCGGCGTCCAGCACCTGGCGCGGTTTCTGCGAGGTCGCCCCGGAGTCGAGGTACACCAGCGGGCGCTCGTCGCGGACGGTCCGGGAGAGGATCGGGAAGTCCTCCCGGATCGCCCGCGTGTCGAGCGGAGCCGTGTCGGGCTGACCGGGCTCGCGGAGGGCCATGGTTACGCGCCCGCCTTCACGAACCGCTCGTAGCCCTCGGACTCAAGGACGTCGGCGAGCTCGGAGCCGCCCGACTCGGCGATGCGGCCGCCCGAGAAGACGTGCACGAAGTCCGGACGCACGTACTTCAGGATGCGGGTGTAGTGCGTGATGAGCATGACGCCGAGGTCGTTGCTCTCCTGGGCGCGGTTGATGCCCTCGGAGACGATCTTGAGCGCGTCGACGTCCAGGCCGGAGTCGGTCTCGTCCAGGATGGCGACCTTGGGCTTGAGCAGCTCCAGCTGGAGGATCTCGTGGCGCTTCTTCTCACCGCCGGAGAAGCCCTCGTTCACGCCGCGGGCGGCGAACGCCGGGTCGATGGACAGGTCCTTCATCGCGCCCTGGAGCTCCTTGGAGAACTGGCGGAGCTTGGGAGCCTCGCCGCGCACCGCGCCGACGGAGCTGCGCAGGAAGTTGGACATGGACACGCCCGGGACCTCGACCGGGTACTGCATGGCGAGGAAGACGCCGGCGCGGGCCCGCTCGTCCACCTCCATCTCCAGGATGTTCTCGCCGTCGAGGAGGACCTCGCCCTCGGTGATCTCGTAGCGCGGGTGGCCCGCGATCGCGTAGGCGAGGGTGGACTTGCCGGAGCCGTTGGGGCCCATGATGGCGTGGGTCTCACCGGAGTTGATGGTGAGGTCAACGCCCTTGAGGATCTCCTGCCGCTCGTCCTCGTTGATGAGGACGTCGGCGCGCAGACCGCGGATTTCGAACTTCGTCATTTCAGGCCTCAGGAATTCTTGTCATCCAGCGACACGAGCACGTCGTCGCCGTCGATCTTCACGTCGTAGGTGGGGACCGGCTGGGTCGCGGGCGGGTTGACCGGCGCCCCCGAGCGCAGGTCGAAGCACGAGCCGTGGAGCCAGCACTCGATGGTGCCGTCCTCGACCTCGCCCTCCGAGAGGCGCACCTCCGCGTGCGAGCACACGTCCCGCAGCGCGTAGACCTGCCCCTCGGTGCGCACCAGCGCGATGGGGGTCTCGTCGTCGGTCTCGACGCCGAGCGCCCCTTCCTCGGGGATCTCGTCGAGTTCGGCGACCTTGACCCAACCGCCCTGCTCACTCATGCGCGGCGAGCTTCCGCTCGACCTTCTCCATGACGTGGTCGCGCAGGTCCTGGTCGTCGATGCGGTTGACGATGTCCAGGAAGTAGCCGCGGATGATGAGGCGGCGCGCCTCCTCCTCCGGGATACCGCGCGAACGCAGGTAGAACAGGTGGATGTCGTCGAGCCGCCCGCTGGCGCTGGCGTGCCCGGCGCCCGCCACCTCACCGGTGAAGATCTCCAGGTTCGGGACGGAGTCCACCCGGGTGTCGTCGGTGAGCTGGAGGTTCCGGTTGTTCTCGTAGGAGTCGGTACCGGTGGTGCCCTCGCCGATGATCACGTCACCGATCCAGACCGCGTGGGCGTCCTTGCCACTCAGCGCGCCCTTGTAGTCCACCCGCGAGCGGGTGTTGGACACGTTGTGGTCGATCAGCGAGCGGTGCTCGTGGTGCTGGCCGTCGCCGGAGAAGTAGAGCCCGTAGAGCTCGGCGTTGCCGCCCCGGTCGTCGTAGGACACGCGCGGCGACAGACGGACCACGTCACCGCCGAGGGTGATGACGATCGACCGGAAGCTGGCGTCCTTGCCGACCCGCGTGTTGTGCTGGCTGACCTCGACGGCGTCGTCGTCCCACTCCTGGAGCGTGACGAGCGTGAGCTTGGCGCCCTCGCCGACGTGGACGTCGAGGCTGCCCGCGCGGACACCGGTGCCGGTGTTCGTGATGATGACGGTGGCCTCGGCCATCGGCTTGACGTCGATGAGCAGCTGCTCGAACGCGGTGCCGCCCAGACCCTTGCGGTCGATGGTGATGGCCTTGTCGGCGGCCAGCGACTGCGGGACGGTCACGACGGTGGCCTTCTCGAAGGAGGTGTAGGCCTGGGCGATCACCCGGTTGACGGGCAGGCCCGCCTTGCCGAGCCGCTCGTCGTCACGGCCGACCGTCTCCACGGTGACGCCCTCGGGGGCGTCCACGGAGACCTCGTCGGTGCCGTCGGCGGAGCCCTTCCAGTCGTGCAGCTTCTTCAGGCGGCGCAGCGGGGTGAACCGCCACTCCTCCTCACGCCCGTTCGGGACGGGGAAGGCGTCCACGTCCTGCGAGCCGTGCGTGTCGAGCTTGGAGACAGGGATCTGTCCCAGCCCGTGGCTGTGCGCCTTGGGCTCTGTGTTCGCGGTCGTCAACTTATCCCACCGATCCTTCCATCTGGAGCTCGAT
Source organism: Nocardiopsis sp. NPDC007018 (assembly GCF_040635075.1). Lineage (NCBI taxonomy): Bacteria > Bacillati > Actinomycetota > Actinomycetes > Streptosporangiales > Nocardiopsidaceae > Nocardiopsis > Nocardiopsis sp. NPDC007018. The sequence continues at coordinate 91,626 of NZ_JBEYHA010000021.1, read as the reverse complement.
CAGACGGTTGAGCTCCAGTGCGTACTCCATCGGGAGCTCCCGTGCGATGGGCTCCACGAATCCTCGGACGACCATGGCCATGGCCTCTTCCTCGCCCATCCCGCGGCTCATCAGGTAGAAGAGCTGGTCCTCGCTGACCTTGGAGACGGTGGCCTCGTGCGCGAGCTCGGTGTCGTCCTCGCGCAGGTCGTTGTAGGGGTAGGTGTCGGAACGGCTGATGGTGTCGATCAGCAGCGCGTCGCACTCCACCGAGGACTTGGCGAGGTGGGCGCCCTCCTGGACCTGGATCAGGCCGCGGTAGGAGGAGCGGCCGCCGCCGCGCGCCACCGACTTGGAGACCACCTTGGAGGAGGTGTTGGGCGCGCAGTGCACCATCTTGGCGCCGGTGTCCTGGTGCTGGCCCTCGCCCGCGAAGGCGATCGACAGGGTCTCGCCCTTGGCGTGCTCGCCCATCAGGTAGACGGCCGGGTACTTCATGGTCACCTGGGAGCCGATGTTGCCGTCGACCCACTCCATGGTCGCGCCCTCTTCGGCGATGGCGCGCTTGGTGACCAGGTTGAAGACGTTGTTCGACCAGTTCTGGATGGTCGTGTAACGGCAGCGGGCGTTCTTCTTGACGATGATCTCGACGACCGCGGAGTGCAGCGAGTCCGACTTGTAGATCGGCGCGGTGCAGCCCTCGACGTAGTGGACGTAGGCGCCCTCGTCGACGATGATCAGCGTCCGCTCGAACTGGCCCATGTTCTCGGTGTTGATCCGGAAGTAGGCCTGGAGCGGGATCTCCACGTGCACGTTCTTGGGCACGTAGATGAAGGACCCGCCGCTCCACACGGCGGTGTTCAGCGCGGCGAACTTGTTGTCACCGGCAGGGATGACGGAGCCGAAGTACTCCTCGAAGATCTCCGGGTGCTCCTTGAGGGCGGTGTCCGTGTCCAGGAAGATGACGCCCTGCTCCTCCAGGTCCTCGCGGATCTGGTGGTAGACGACCTCGGACTCGTACTGGGCGGCGACACCGGCGACCAGGCGCTGCTTCTCGGCCTCGGGGATGCCCAGCTTGTCGTACGTGTTCTTGATGTCCTCGGGCAGGTCCTCCCAGGAGGTGGCCTGCTTCTCGGTGGACCGCACGAAGTACTTGATGTTGTCGAAGTCGATCTTGGACAGGTCCGCGCCCCAGTCGGGCATGGGCTTCTTGTCGAAGAGCTTCAGCGACTTGAGGCGGAGCTTGGTCATCCACTCCGGCTCGCTCTTCTTGTCCGAGATGTCCCGGACGACCTCTTCGTTCAGGCCACGACGGGCCGAGGCTCCGGCCACGTCGGAGTCGGCCCAGCCGTACTCATATGTTCCGAGCCCTTCGAGCTCGGGGTGCGCGACGGAAGTCATGCGCGGACTCCTCCTGGACTCAGACGTCCTTCTGGTGAACTGAGCCGCCCGCCCGCTGGCGGATGGCCTTCTTGGACGCGGGGGTGCCGTCCTCCCCGCTCGCCCCGTCTCCCCGTGGGGTGACGTGCGTGGTGCACACACCGTCGCCGTGGGCGATGGTGGCCAACCGGCGCACCGGGGTGCCCAGGAGCCGCGCGAAGGCCTCGATCTCGGCCTCACAGAGCTGCGGGAACTCGGCGGCCACGTGCGCGACGGGGCAGTGGTGTTGGCACAGTTGGTCGCCGCCACCCGGCGCGGGCGCCCGGCCCGCGGTGGCGGCGTAGCCGTCGTTGGAGAGCGCCTCGGCCAGCAGCCGGACCCGTTGTTCCTGGGGAACGGCGTCCAACAGGGGCTGGTAGCGCCGCTCCAGGTCGGCGACCTGGCTCCGGGCGAACTCGCCCACCGCCTCGGGACCGGAGGTCCGCGCTAGGAAGCGCAGGGCGTTGGAGGCGAGGTCGTCGTAGGCGTGGACGAAGGCGTCGCGCCCGGCCTCGGTGATGGCGAAGACGCGCGCCGGGCGGCCCCTGCGGCGTCGGCCGTGCGTGGGCCGGGCGTCCCGGGCCTCGACCATGCCCTCGACGGTCAGGTTGTCGAGGTGGCGGCGGATGGCCGCCGGGGTGAGTCCGAGCCGCTCCCCCAGCGAGGAGGCGGTGATCGGACCCTTCTCCAGGATCAGCCGTGCGACGCGGGCGCGGGTCCCGTGGTCGGGCCCGTTCAGGGGCCGGGGCGCACCGGGCGCACCGGACAGGTCCGACACAGTGATCCCCTCCCGCTCGTCCTTCGGCTCTCGACTTTAGACAACATCAGTGTGGCCTAAATAAGTCCGCCTAGGCAAACCCGCCTCGATGCGCTTCATCACGAAGGTCAGGCTTGCCTAATCTGGGAGTTCGCTCGCGGGGCGTGCCCGAACGCCCCTTTCGCGCCGCCGGAATTCGCACGATGTTCCCAATCATCGAGACCGGCGTTCCACCATGCGGGCAATCCCGTGATGGACGGCCCGGAGGAGCCGGGCGAACCCAGGGGCCGCACGCACCTCCACCGCCCCAGTGAACACGGCGGCCAGATCCCTACAACCAGGCAGCACCCGCCATTCTTCCCCCCATCACACCACCGGCAGCTTCGATTTCCGGCTGTCCGAAGAGGGACGTTCGTTCCACTCCCGAACAGGGCCACCCCGGGAAGGGCGGGGTGGTGAAGCCGGCGGCCCCGGCGCACGTAAACTCAGGCCCCATGGACACACCCGCCGTCGAGGTCGTCGACCTGGTCAAGCGCTACGGCGCCACCACGGCCGTCACCGGCCTCACGTTCACCGCCCGCCGCGGCGCGGTGACCGCACTGCTCGGCCCCAACGGCGCGGGCAAGACCAGCACCATCGAGATCTGCGAGGGCTTCCGCCACGCCGACGACGGGAGGGTGCGGGTCCTGGGGCTCGACCCGGTCGCCGACGCGACGGAGCTCAAGCCCCGTGTGGGTGTGATGCCGCAGTCCGGCGGAGTGCCCACCGGGGCCCGGGCCGCCGAGTGGCTGCGCCTGATGGCCTCCTTCCACGCCACCCCGGTCGACCCCGACCTGCTCCTGGAACGACTGGGCCTGACCTCCGTCTCCGCCACCCCGTTCCGCCGCCTCTCCGGCGGCCAACAGCAGCGCCTCTCCCTGGCCTGCGCCGTGGTCGGCCGCCCCGAACTGGTCTTCCTCGACGAGCCCACCGCCGGACTCGACCCCCAGGCGCGCATGGCCACCTGGGACCTGGTCTCGGCGCTTCGCGAGGCCGGGGTGGCGGTGATCCTCACCACGCACCACATGGAGGAGGCCGAGCGGCTGGCCGACCACGTGGTCATCATCGACCGCGGCGCGGTGGTCACCGAGGGCACCCCGGCCGAACTCACCGAGGGGCGGCGCGAGGTGCGCTTCTCCACCGCGACCCCGGTCGACACCGGGGCGCTGGAGGCGGCCCTGCCCTCCGGCGGCCGTGTGAGCGCCACCGACACCGGCGGTCGGCACGAGTACTCCGTGGCCACCGACGACCCCGACGACCTCGGCCCGGAGTTCCTGGCCGCCGTCACCGCGTGGTGCGCCTCCTCCGGCCTCCTCGCGGAGGACCTGCGCGTACGGCGACGTACCCTCGAAGACGTCTTCCTCGAAACCACCGGCCGGGAACTGCGCGACTGATGACCCAGAACACCTCAGGGACGGCCGCGTCCGCCGTCACCGACGCCCCGACGCCCGCCCTCGACGCGCGCCTGTTCACCCCGGCTCCCGGCGCCGCCCCGATGTGGCGGATGATCGCCGCCCAGGCCGGGATGGAACTGCGGGTCATGCTGCGCCACGGCGAGCAGTTCCTGCTGACCATGGTCATCCCCGTCCTGCTGCTGGTGGGGTTCAGCCTGGTCGACGTACTGGACGTGGGCGAGGGTGCCCGTGTGGACGCCCTGACCCCCGGAGTGCTGGCGCTGGCGATCATGTCCACCTCCTTCACCGGTCTGGCGATCGGAACCGGGTTCGAGCGCCGTTACGGGGTGCTCAAACGCCTCGGCGCCACCCCGCTCTCCCGGTTCGGGCTGCTGGCCGCCAAGACCCTGGCCGTGCTCGGCGTGCAGGCCATCCAGATCTCCGTGCTGTGCGTGGTCGCGCTGCTCCTGGGATGGGCCCCCTCCCTCGACCTCGCGGGAGTGCTGGCCCTGCTCGCGCTGGTACTGCTGGCCACGGCCGCGTTCAGCTCCCTGGCCCTGCTGATGGCGGGAACGCTGCGCGCGGAGGCCACCCTGGCCGGAGCCAATCTGGTGTACGTGCTCATGCTGGGTCTGGGCGGGGTCCTGTTCCCCACCAGCAGTTTCCCGGGGCCGATGGAGCAGGCCGTGTCGGTCCTGCCGATCACCGCCCTCGGCTCGGGGCTCCGCGCCGTGCTCACCGACGGGTCCCTGCCCGGCCTGGGCGCCTTCGCGGTGCTCACCGTGTGGACGGTCGTCGCCGGTCTCCTGGCCTCCCGGCTGTTCCGCTGGGAGTGACGGACGCTCCACCGGGAACAGCCCGACGCCCACGGCCCGACCCGCTCCACGGAGAGTCCACGGCCTAGGGTGTCGGTCATGACCATCGACATCGACGCGGTGACCACCGTGCTCCGCGAGACCGCCGAATCGACGATCCTGCCGCGTTTCGGTGCCCTGTCCGAGCACGAGGTGTCGGAGAAGTCACCCGGCGAGATCGTCACCGTCGCCGACCGCGAGGCGGAGGCGGTGATCGGCCGCCGCCTCCGGGAGCTGGTCGACGCGCCGGTCGTGGGCGAGGAGGCCACCGCCGCCGACCCCGCCCTGGTGGGGCTCCTGGGCAAGGAGCCGGTCGCCTGGGTCGTCGACCCCGTGGACGGCACCCGCAACTTCGCCAACGGCGACACGAGGTTCGCCGTGATGGCGGCCCTGGTCCGCGAGGGGCGGGCGGTGGCCTCCTGGATTCTGCGCCCCACCGAGGGCACCGCACACGTGGCCGAGCTCGGTTCCGGCACCTGGCGGGACGGCGTACGGCTGCGCCGCGCGCCCGCGCCGACCGACCCGGCCGAACTGCGGGGCATGGTCCAGCGCAGACGGCTGTCCCCGGAGGAACACGAGCACGTGAACGCGGGGGCGTCCAGGTTCGCCGACGTGAACCGGGGCTCCGGGTGCGCGGGGGTGGACTACCCGCGTCTGCTCGCGGGGGAGCTGGACTTCATGCTGTTCGCCGATCCCATGCCCTGGGACCACACGCCCGGCGGGCTCCTGCTCGACGAGGCCGGAGCGGTCAGCCGACGCCCCGAGGGCACCCCGTACCGCCCCGACGAGCCGGGGCGCCTCCTGCTCGACGCCGCCGACCCCGCGTCATGGGGGACGGTCCGGTCACTGCTGCTGGCGCCTTGAACCGGGTCCGGGACCCGGCGGTGAGCAGCACGGCGGCGGCCACCACGACCAGCACCGCACCAACCAGCGGATAGCCCGCTCCGGGCGGCGCCACGGCGAGGAACAGGCCCGCCGCCGCGCCCACGGAGGAACCGGCGTGGGCGCGGGCTCATGGGTGTTCTCCGTCAGGGACGTGCTGCGCGCGCGGACGCCGCGGGAGTGCGTGGACTCCGAGGGATCACGGGGCTCAGGGCTCAGCCGTGGTCGGGCGCCGATCAGGGGGAGAACACGGGCACGAGGAAGCCGGCGGGACCCGGGCCGGGCACGCCCCCGCCGGTCGCGCTCACTCCCCGATCGGGAGGAGGCGCCACTGCTGGTGGGGGTGGCCGCCGTCCTCTCCCTGGGCCACCGCCGTGCCGTTGTCGGGACTGCCCCCCTGCCCCTCCAGGGCCTGGCCGGAGGCCCGGTTGAGCAGCCGGACCACGCCGTCGCCCACCTCGACCACACGCCACTGCTGGTGGGGGTCGCCGGTGCGGCTGAGCAGGGCCGAGCCCGGCTGCGCCGCCTCGTCGGTGGGGATCTCCAGCAGCTTGCCGCTGCCCACGCCGACGATCTCGTAGAAGTCGTCCTCCACGTGGGTGAACCGCCACTGCTGATGGGGCTGGTCGTGGCGGTCCCACAGGTGGACGGGGGCGCCGTTCTCGGCGGAGCCGCCCGCCACGTCCATGACGCGGTCCCCGTGCACGCTCTGGAGGACGTAGGCCTGTTCGGGGTCCAGGCCCGCCGGGTGGGTCACCTCTTCCTCCTCGGGTTCCTCCTCGGGCTCGGGCTCCTCGTCCGGTCCGCCGGGCGGCTCGACGAGGATGCCCGAGACCACGGACATCTCCTCGGGCTCGGCCGCGCCCTCGGCGACGAACATCCCCGAGACGTAGCCGCCGAGTCCGACCACCAGGAGCAGGGCCAGCGCACCGGCCACGATCGGCCACCGGGGCGGGTACGGCTCCTGGGAAGCGGCTCTCGGCGCTCTGCGTCGGGACGACATGGCGGGACTCTCCTGCGGGGACGGGGCCGCCCGCGGTCTCCGCGGGCTCGGACCATTCCACACCACGTGTCGACCCGGCGCACGTTCGGGTCGTCGGGTCGGCTCCGCACCACTGATCACCGGTCGTCCCGGATCGCGGTGTCCGCCCGGGTGCTCGATAGGGTGACCGACCATGGAAGCCATCGGAGTCCCCTGGTTCATCGTGGTCCGCTACCTGGGTCCGCCCGTCTTCCTGCTCGTAGTGGGCGGAGCGCTCCTGGTGTGGCGCCGCCCGGAGCGGGCCGGTCTGGTCTGGGCGGCGCTGGCGGTGAACCTCCTGGCCGCGGCGCTTCCCTTCCTGTGGATCGGGGTTCAGCTCCTCACCGGGCAGGGCGACCTCACGGTGATCGGGCTCGTCATGACCCTGCTGCAACCGGGCACGGTGGTGGTGGCCTGGCTGCTGCTCCTGCTGGCCCTGGTGGCCCGGCCCCGGGCCGGGTCCACCGCTGTGACGACGGCGAACGCGGGGTCCGGTGCGATGGAGAGGGCACCGGAAAACGTAGGATGACTCAACATGAGTTCCCGGAGCGGCTCGACGAGCCCCCTCTCCCCCGGCGCGGTCCTGGGGTCCCTGCCCCCGGTGTGGCTGGTGATGGTCAGCATCGTCTCGGTGCAGACCGGCGCGGGAGTGGCCAAGTCCCTGTTCGAGTCCCTGCCCCCGGCGGCCGTGGTGTGGCTGCGCCTGCTCACCTCGGCGGTGCTGCTGGCCCTGCTGGTGCGCCCCGCGCTGAGGGCGCGCAGCCGCACCGACTGGATGGTGGTGGTCGGATACGGCGTGGCCCTGGCCTCCATGAACTACTTCATCTACCAGGCCTTCGCCCGCATCCCGCTGGGTATCGCGGTGACCATCGAGTACCTGGGGCCGCTCGCCATCGCGATCCTGGGTTCACGCCGCCGCGTGGACCTGTTGTGGGCGGGCCTGGCCGGGCTGGGCGTGGCCGCGCTGGGCGTCGAGTTCCGTGAGCTCGACCCGGTGGGCGTGCTGTTCGCCGTGCTGGCCGCCACCGCCTGGGCGGGCTACATCCTGTTGAGCGCCGCCACGGGGCAGCGGTTCAGCGGGGCCTCGGGGCTGGCCATCGCCAGCGTGGTGGGCGTGGTGGTGCTGGCGCCGGCCGGGATCGCCGAGGGCGGTGCGGCGCTGCTGGACTGGCGTCTGCTGCTGTTCGGCCTGGCCGTGGGCGTGCTCTCCTCCGTGGTGCCGTACACGTTGGAACTGAACGCGCTCCGCCGGATGCCGCCCCGGGTCTTCGGAGTGTTGATGAGCCTCCAGCCCGCGGCCGCCGCCCTCGTGGGCCTGGCCCTGCTGGGCGAACTGCTGACCGTGTGGCAGTGGCTCGCCGTGGGCTGCGTGATCGCAGCGAGTGTCGGCGCGACCCGCAGCGCCGCGGCACGCGAGGAACGCGAGCACACGCGGAGTGACCAGGCCAACACGAATACGAGCGGGGACAACTAGAGACCAAGGCCGCGCGCCCGCGTCCATGGGACGGGAGATCACCGCCACGGATCAGGCAAACCTCGATCCGGCGGTGTTTCCGCCCGGTCGCCACCGGTAACCCTTGCCTCTGGGACGGCCGACCCATTCCTGAGCACTCGCACTCAAAAGGGGACACCCATGCGTATCGCCGCCAAGCTCGCCCTGACCGCGTTCTTCTCCGCCAGCCTCCTCGGGCTGGGCGCCGGGGCCGCTTCCGCGGAGTCTTCCTCGGTCTACCACCAGTGTGTCCAGGAGCAGCAGCAGCTCGGTCTGCTGAACCTCGACCTGAACCTGCTGAACCAGTGCATCGCGCAGAACAGCCACAACAAGTAGTGGTTCGCCAGGCCTGACCCAGAATCCCGACGACGGGGGTCCGGAGCGTGTTCCGGGCCCCCGTTCGTCGTGTCCGCCCCTGGCGGCCGCGACCGCGCCGGGAGCGGGCCGGCCGCGCGTCGGCCGCGCGTCGGCCGCGCACCGGCGTGGAACACACCGCCCAGTGATCGAGCGCACACGTGCGCACCGACCCCGCGCGCAGGCGCCCGAGCGGCACCGAAGCACCGGGTTCGCGCAGGCCAACACCGTCGCGGAGGGCGCATCACCGCCCCACGGATGATGTACTACAGTCTGTCGTATGTACGCATCCCCGGCCTCCGCGACGACGGCCCTCACCACGATCACCCCGCTCGCGGCGGACGAACTGGAGGACATCGTCCTCCTCGGAGTCCCCCTCTGGGGATGGCAGATCGCCGTGGCCGCCGCGGGCGTCCTGGCCCTGGTCCTGCTGGCCCGGACCATCTGGAACCCCACCCCGGGGTCCCTGCGCGCCTGGGCACTCGGCAACATCGCCGTCAACGCCGGGATCGCCGTGACCGGCGCGACCGTGCGGGTCACCTCCTCGGGCCTGGGATGCTCCGAGTGGCCCAAGTGCACCCCCGACAGCTTCGTGCCGATCGACACCGGCCACGCCGCCCTCAACGCCGCCATCGAGTTCGGCAACCGCACCCTGACCTTCGTGGTGCTGGCGGTCGCCGTGATCACCCTCGTCGCCGTGCTGCGCATGTCCCCCCGGCGCCGCGACCTGGTCCGGCTGGCCGCGATCATCCCGTTCGGCGTCCTGGGTCAGGGCGTGGTCGGCGGCATCACCGTCTGGACCGACCTGCACCCGGCCTCGGTGGCCACCCACTTCCTGCTGTCCATGGTGATGGTCTTCGTCACGGTGGCGCTCTACGTACGCTGCCAGGAGCCCGAGGGTCGGCCTCAGGTGTCCGTGGGGCCGATGCTGCACACGGTGAGCATCGGACTGGTCGTGATCGGGTTCCTGCTGCTGATCGCCGGGACCGTGGTGACCGGCACCGGCCCGCACGGCGGCGACGCCCTCGCCCCGCGCTGGAACCTCGACCTGGCCGCCGTGACCCGGGTGCACTCCGTGCTGGGCTGGCTGACCCTGGCGGGGAGCCTCCTGGCCACCGTGGTCGCCTTCCGAGGAGGCGCCCACCGCATCGCCCGGGTGAGCAGTGTGGCCCTGCTGGTGATCGTCTTGCTCCAGGGAGTCCTGGGCTACACCCAGTACGCCCTGGAGCTGCCCGAGGGCCTCGTGGTCCTGCACGTGCTGGGCTCCGCGCTCACCTGGGTGGCGATCTCCCGCCTGTACTTCGCCACCACGCGCCTGGTCCCGCCGGGCGGGGACGTCACCGCGGAGGCTGCCCGTGCCGGGGAACGTAGTTCTGCCGCGGTGCGCTCGGAGTAGGCGGCTGCTGGGCCCGCGCCTGTGCGATGACGTGCGCGAAGTCGGCCCTGCGCAGGAACCCGGAGTCCGTGGGGTTCTCCGCCCAGCCGGGAGTCACCGGCTGGGGCAGCCTCCCGAGGAAGGTGTCCCGGGCCACGTGCATCAGCGCGAGGAACGAGTCCCGGTTGACCTTCCAGTCGTCCCGGCCCAGCCCCGCGTCGAGCTTCTGGTGCAGGAGCGCGAGCTCGGTGGCGGCCAACTGGTAGTCCTTCATCGCGGCGCGGCCCTTGGCCCCCGCGTTGAGCGCGGCCCACTCCCGGGCCCGGCGCCGCCCCGTCATCGAACTGAGCATCGTGATGTCGGCCGGGGTGACCAGGCCCGTGGAGATGTAGGGGGGCAGGTACCGGTCGATCGCGGCGACCTGGCCGCGCCGGTCGTGGGCGGCGATCACGAGGATGCCGAGCAGGAACACGAACAGCACCAGGTAGGCCACGCCCAGACCGGTCCACCCGAAGTACGTCGACCCGTTCCACATGCCGTGCAACAGCACCGCCGTCACCCAACCGCCGATCGGGGCCAGGAAGCGCCACGAGCCGGTGCGCATCGCCGCGTACGCCACCCCCAGCCCGATCATCGCGGTGTAGACGGGGTGGCCGAACGGCGCGATCAGGCCCCTGATGGCGAAGGTCGCGACGAGGGTGTCGTCGAAGAACGCGCTGAGGAAGTAGAGGATGTTCTCGGTGAAGGCGAACCCGGTCGCCACCATCCCCGCGTAGACCACGCCGTCGGTGAAGGTGTCGATCTCGTGGCGCCGCCGCCACAGCAGGATGAGCAGGACCATGCCCTTGGCGCTCTCCTCCACGACCGGCGCCACCAGGGACGTGCTGAGGAACTCGGCCACACCGTCGCCGAACACCGGCTTGGTGAGGTAGGTCAGCCCCCAGCTGTTGAGCAGGAACGACGCCACGACCGCCACCCCCGCGCCCCACGCGAACGCGAAGAACAGCACCCAGCCGGGCTCGGGTTCGAGCCGGTCGAGCATGAGGATGAGCGGCACGAGGATGGTCACCGGGATGATCGCGGCGACCAGGCTGACGACGAAACCGGTGGCGCCGTCGATGCCCGCCGCCGCTCCTCCCGCGATCGCCAGCGACCACAGGTACGAGAGCATGCCGATCATGCACACCACGCTGACGGTGGTGCCCAGGATGAGGGTCATCGAGTACCGGGAGCGGCGTCCTTGCAGGATCGCCCTGCTGTCGAGTCGGGGCATGGGCACAGATCGTAGCGGGTCAGCGGGCGTTCGGCGGGGTCGACGGAGTACCGCTCCGGGCCCCCTCGCAGGGGCGGGCCGCGACACGGCCGGGAGTGGGCGCCGACGTGCCGCGCGGCGTCGGGATGGGAGAGGATCGGAGCGTCCGCACGACACGGAGACGAGGCCACGGCATGGAGCCGAACACGACCACCGAGCCCGGCGCGAGACCGCTGTGGCTCCCGCTGCTACGCGTCGCCACGGGAGCCAGCCTGGCCGCGCTCCTGTGGGAGTTCCTCACGGCGGGGCAGCTCATCACCTTCAACGCGGCCGCCCTGCCCCTGCACTACTGGGGGGCCGTGGCGGTACACGTGGCCACCGGAGCACAGCTGGCCACGGCGCTGCTGGTGTGGCGGCTGCCGGGAGCCGGGTCGCCCTCGGGGCCCGCGCACGACCGGAGGGTGGCACTGGTGAGTCTGCTGGCGTTCGTGCTGGCGTTCCCGCAGGCCGCCCTGGGCAGCAACGGGCCGCTCCAGGCCCACGTACCGATGGCGCTGCTGCTGGTGGCCGTGGTCGTGTGGGCCGTGCTCCTCGTGTGGCGCCGCCTCGACCCGAGGTGACCCGATCGCGGGTCCGGCGGCCTGGAGTGGTCCTCCCCGGAACCGGGAGCACCTCCCCTCCGCCATGAGAGCGGTCGCCCAGGAAATCGGCCCTGTGGACAACCCGCCCGGCCCGGGTCCGCCCGGGGAGACTGGAGGAGTCGGGAACCCCGGACGGGCGGGGGTGTCGGCTGAGGCGGGGAGTGCGCGGGTGTTCGGTGATCAGGAGGGTGAGGTTGTTGTGCGAGTGGAGGGCGTGGGGCAGGAGGCTTTCCACGGCGGCGCGGGCACGGGTCTCGGCCATCGCCAGAGCAGCGGAGGGGGCGGACGGACCACCGCGGCGACGAGCGGCGGGAGTACCGCCGGGAGCGGGCGGAGCGGCGGGCGGGAAGCGGATCGCGGCCCACGGCACCGGGGGCAGGGCGAGTCCGCCGTCCCCCTCGAGCGCCCCCCGCGCGAAGGCGCCCGCCCCGGAGCGGCCCGGGTGGGCGCCTTACGTTGTCGGGGGCCTCTACGAGAGGAAGCGGGCGATCAGCGGGTCGACGGTGACCGCCACGAACAGCAGCGCCAGGTAGGCGTTGGTGAGGTGGAAGAAGTTCATCGTCTTGAGCTGCGCGCCCGTCACGCCCGCCCGCGAGCGGGCGAGCAGGCGGTGGGCCTGGACGACCAGCAGGGCGCCCAGCACCAGGGCGACCACGCCGTAGAACCAGGTGGTCCCGGCCACCGGCCAGAAGATCAGGGAGACGATCACGGTCGCCCACGTGTAGAGCACCGACTCCAGCAGCACACGGCGGTCGCTGGCGACCACGGGCAGCATGGGGACCTGGGCGGCCGCGTAGTCCTCGCGGTAGCGCATGGCCAGGGTCCAGGTGTGCGGCGGCGTCCAGAAGAACACCACCAGGAAGAGGACGAACGGCGCCCAGTCGAGGCTGTTGGTGACGGCGGCCCAGCCGATCAGCACCGGCATGCAGCCGGCGATACCGCCCCACACGACGTTCTGCGCGGTGCGCCGCTTGAGCAGCATCGTGTAGACGAAGATGTAGAACGCGATCGCGAAGACGGACAGCACGGCCGACAGCACGTTCACGAGCACGAGGAAGCCGACCGTGGAGCCGACCGCCAGGATCAGCCCGTAGGTGAGTGCTCCGCGCGGGGTGACCAGGTCCATCGCTCCGGGGCGCTGCCGGGTGCGACGCATCTCACGGTCGATGTCGCGGTCGATGTAGCAGTTCATCGCGTTCGCGCTGGCGGCGGACATGGTGCCGAACACCAGGGTGGCGACGGCGGTCCACAGCGGGGGGACTCCGCCGGCGGCGACGAACATCACCGGGATGGTGGTGATGAGCAGGAGCTCGATGACTCGGGGCTTGGAGAGGGCGACGTAGGCACGGGCGTGGTCGCCGAAGGAGGCCTTGCGGGGGGCCTCGGGGACGGATGCCGGGGTGTCGGACTCACCGGTGTGGGGTGCGTGGTTGGTGAGGGCCATCAGATCGGCGTCCTCACGCCCGCGGGCACTCGTGTCCCCTGGGGGGCCGGCTCGGTTTCAGACACGCGGATACCTCGACAACTCTTAGGGATTCGACACTGCTCGCCACGCGGGGTCGATCGGACCGACAAAGCGGCAGGATCAGCGAAAACCCCGTCAACGACAAAGTGTAGTACTTGCCTGTCCGGATCGGTGACCAGCCCCCTCCGTTCGGGTGACCTCCGGCCCTGGCGGCCGACCGCCCGGGCTCCGGACCGCCGCTCGGGTGTACAGAAGGGTCGCACAGGCCCGTGCGAGCTTCCAACGTGCCACGCACCCCCGGGGCTCGACCGGGCCCCCACCAGACACGAAGCGGCACAACCGCCCCTACCGTCCGCTAGCAGGAGGTGTCGGGCAACGACATCCCCGGCCACGGACGATAGGCTCGGCGGTGGGCCCGTTCTCGGCTCCGCCACAGCGGGGGCCGAGCTCCGGACACCGCGACCCAGACGTTGTCGCACCGGCACCGCGGCCCGAGCCCCGCGCCACGGGGCCGCGCCGCGTCCGCCGTCGACGCCGATCCCGCCCTCCCCCGCGACCCGTCGACCCCGGCGGCGCGCAGCAGGGGTGCCCGGCGTACAGCACGCACACACAACCCACACCCGCCCCGGAACCGGGTGCACGGGTGCCGAGAAGGAGCAGACAAGTCCGTGAACGCCCACACCCCGAAGAACCTGGAGTGGTCGGACCTCGACCGCCGCGCCGTCGACACGGTTCGGGCACTGGCCATGGACGCGGTAGAGAAGTCGGGTAACGGTCACCCCGGCACCGCGATGAGCCTCGCGCCCGCCGCCTACCTCCTCTTCCAGAAGGTGATGCGGCACGACCCGGCCGCGCCCGAGTGGGTGGGCCGGGACCGTTTCGTGTTGTCGATCGGTCACTCCAGCCTCACGCTGTACATCCAGCTGTACCTCGCCGGGTACGGCCTCACCCTCGACGACCTGCGCTCACTCCGCCAGTGGGACAGCCTCACCCCCGGCCACCCCGAGGTCGGACACACCGCCGGCGTCGAGACCACCACCGGCCCCCTCGGGCAGGGCGTGGGCAACGCGGTCGGCATGGCCATGGCGGCCCGCCGCGAGCGCGGCCTGTTCAACCCCGAGGCCGGTCCGGGCGTCAGCCCCTTCGACCACCACGTGTACGCGTTCTGCTCCGACGGCGACGTCCAGGAGGGCGTGAGCCACGAGGCCAGCGCCCTGGCCGGAACCCAGAACCTGGGCAACCTCATCATGATCTGGGACGACAACCAGATCTCCATCGAGGACGACACCCGCATCGCCCACAGCGAGGACGTCGTGGCCCGCTACGCCGCCTACGGCTGGCACGTGGAGGAGGTCGACTGGACCGCCACCGGCGAGTACGTCGAGGATGTCGACGCCCTCTACCAGGCGATCCTGCGCGGCAAGGCCGAGACCGAGCGGCCCACCTTCATCCGCCTGCGCACCGTCATCGGCTGGCCCGCGCCCAACAAGCAGAACACCGGCGCCATCCACGGCGCGGCGATCGGCGCCGACGAGATCTCCGCCACCAAGGAGATCCTCGGCCTGCCCGACGCCCCGTTCGCGGTCGAGGACGCCGTGATCGAGCACACCCGCGGGGCCCTGGACCGCGGCCGCGAGGCGCACGCCGCGTGGGACGAGGCCCTGGACGCCTGGCACCGGGGCGCCGGCGAGCACGCCGAGCTCTTCGACCGGCTCCAGGCGGGCAAGCTGCCCGAGGGCTGGGAGGACGCCCTGCCGTCCTTCGAGGCCAGCGCCAAGGGCGTGGCCACCCGCAAGGCCAGCGGCGAGGTGCTCAGCGCCATCGCCCCGGTCCTGCCGGAGCTGTGGGGCGGTTCGGCCGATCTCGCCGGGTCCAACAACACCACCCCCAAGGGCGAGCCGTCCTTCCTGCCCTTCGACCGGGCCAGCTCCATGTTCCCGGGCAACCCGTACGGGCGCGTGCTGCACTTCGGCGTCCGCGAGCACGGCATGGGCTCGATCCTCAACGGCATCGCCCTGCACGGCCCCACCCGCCCCTACGGCGGCACCTTCCTGGTCTTCAGCGACTACATGCGCCCGGCCGTGCGCCTGGCCGCGCTCATGAAGCTGCCGGTCACCTACGTGTGGACGCACGACTCCATCGGCCTGGGCGAGGACGGCCCCACGCACCAGCCGATCGAGCACCTGTGGGCACTGCGCGCCATCCCGGGCCTGGACGTGATCCGCCCCGCCGACGCCAACGAGACCGTCGTGGTCTGGCGCGAGGTCGTGGCCAACGCCGACCGGCCCTCCGCCCTGGCGCTGACCCGCCAGAACGTGCCCACCCTGGACCGCGACGAGTACGCCTCCGCCGAAGGCGCGGCCCAGGGCGGCTACGTCCTGGCCGAGGCCACCGGCGACAGCCCCGAGGCGATCATCATCGCCACCGGCAGCGAGGTGCAGCTGGCGCTGGCCGCCCGCACCGAGCTGGAGGCGGCCGGCACGCCCACCCGCGTGGTCTCCATGCCGTGCGTGGAGTGGTTCGAGGCCCAGCCCGAGGAGTACCGCGAGACGGTCCTGCCGTCCTCGGTGCGCGCCCGCGTCTCCGTGGAGGCCGGTATCGCCATGGGATGGCGCTCCTACGTGGGCGACGCCGGTGTCTCGGTGAGCCTGGAGCACTTCGGCGCCTCCGCCCCCTACGAGACGCTCTACGAGAAGTTCGGCATCACCTCCGAGGCCGTCGTCGCGGCGGTCCGCGACAGCCTGGCCAAGGTCGGAAGCTGACGACGCGGGCCGCCGGGATGACCCCCGGCGGCCCGCACTCCGTGTGTGAATTCAGGAAGGCGTGAGACCCGCATGAGCACCGCTCTGAAGGACCTGTCCGAGGCCGGACAGTCCGTATGGCTGGACGACATCAGCCGTGACCGGCTGCGCACCGGCAACCTGGCCGAACTACTGTCGACCCGCCACGTCACCGGCGTCACCTCCAACCCGTCGATCTTCGACAAGGCCCTGGCCGAGGGCGACGCCTACGACCTCCAGGTGCACGAGCTCGGCGTGCGCGGGGTCTCGGTGGGCGAGGCGGTCCGGTTGCTGACCGCCTACGACATCCGCTGGGCCGCCGACACGCTGCGCCCGGTGTACGACTCCACCGACCGCGTGGACGGCCGGGTCTCCCTGGAGGTGGACCCGCGGCTGGCGCGCGAGACCGAGCGCACCGTCGCCGAGGCCAGGGCGCTGTGGTGGCTGGTCGACCGGCCCAACCTCATGATCAAGATCCCGGCGACCGCCGAGGGTCTGCCCGCGATCACCCAGACGCTGGGGCACGGGATCAGCGTCAACGTCACCCTGATCTTCTCCCTGGACCGCTACCGCGCGGTCATGGAGGCGTTCCTGGAGGGTCTGGAGCTGGCCCGCGAGAACGGCCACGACCTGTCCCGGATTCAGTCCGTGGCGTCGTTCTTCGTCAGCCGTGTGGACACCGAGGTGGACAAGCGCCTGCGCGCGGTCGGCACCCCGCGCGCCGAGGAGCTGCGCGGCCGCGCCGCCATCGCCAACGCCCGGCTGGCCTACCGCGACCACCAGGAGGTGTTCTCGTCGGAGCGCTGGCGCGCCCTGGCCGCCGAGGGCGCCACCCCGCAGCGCCCGCTGTGGGCGTCCACCGGTGTGAAGGACCCCGCGTACGCGGACACCCGTTACGTCTCCGAGCTGGTGGCCCCCGGCACCGTCAACACGATGCCGCAGGCCACCCTGGACGCCACCGCCGACCACGGCGAGGTCACCGGTGACACCGTGAGCGGCCGGTACGCCTCCGCCGAGGAGGACCTGGCCGCGCTCGCCGAGGTCGGCGTGGAGATCGACGACGTCACCCGCCACCTGGAGGAGGACGGACTGGTCAAGTTCGTCGACTCCTGGGAGAGCCTGCTCGGCCGCCTCACCATGAAGCTCGACGAGCTCTCCTGACCCGGACCCGTTCCCGGTCGCCGACCCGTGCCCGCGCGTGATCCGCGCGGGCACGGGTTCCACCAGCCACCAGGCCGTTCCTGACAGGAAGAGACGCAAGCCCGTGAAAGAACCGGTGATGCCGGGGGCGGTACCCAACCCCCTCCGCGACGCCCTGGACCGAAGGCTCCCCCGCATCGCCGGGCCCAGCGTGCTGGTGCTCTTCGGTGTCACGGGCGACCTGGCCCGGAAGAAGCTCCTGCCCGCCATCTACGACCTCGCCAACCGAGGCCTGCTGCCGCCGGGCTTCGGCCTGGTCGGTTTCGCCCGCCGCGACTGGGAGGACCAGGACTTCGCGGCCGAGGCGTACGAGGCGGTGCGCAGGTACGCGCGCACGCCCTTCCACGAGGACGTGTGGCGCCAGCTCAGCGAGGGTGTGCGGTTCGTGCAGGGCAACCTGGACGACGACGCGGCCTTCGACGAGCTGGCCCGGACCGTGCGGGAGCTGGACACCCAGCGCGGCACCGGCGGCAACTACGCGTTCTACCTGTCCCTGCCGCCCAAGCTGTTCCCCACCGTGGTCACCCAGCTCAAGCGCAGCGGCCTGGCCACCCCCGGGGAGGGCGAGGGCGCCGGAGGCACCACCCCGTGGCGCCGCGTGGTCATCGAGAAGCCGTTCGGCCACGACCTGGAGAGCGCCCAGGAACTCAACGCCGTCGTCGACGACGTGTTCCCGCCCTCGGCGGTGTTCCGCATCGACCACTACCTGGGCAAGGAGACGGTCCAGAACATCCTGGCGCTGCGCTTCGCCAACACGCTCTTCGAACCCCTGTGGAACCGCAGCTACGTGGACCACGTGCAGATCACCATGGCCGAGGACATCGGCGTGGGCGGGCGCGCGGGCTACTACGACGGCATCGGCGCGGCCCGCGACGTCATGCAGAACCACCTGATCCAGCTGCTGGCGCTGGTGGCCATGGAGGAACCGGTCTCCTACAGCGCCGACGCGATCCGCGCCGAGAAGGAGAAGGTGCTCTCCGCGGTGTCGCTTCCCGAGGACCTCGGGACGGGTACCGCGCGCGGACAGTACGCGGCCGGGTGGCAGGGCGGCGACGCCGTGCGCGGCTACCTGGAGGAGGACGGCATCCCGTCCGACTCGGTGACCGAGACCTACGCGGCGCTGCGGCTGGACGTGGACACCCGGCGCTGGTCGGGCGTGCCGTTCTACCTGCGCACCGGAAAGCGGCTCGGGCGCAGGGTGACCGAGGTGGCCCTGGTGTTCCAGGCCGCCCCGCAGCAGCTGTTCGCCCGCGGCGACGTGAGCGAGCTCGGCCAGAACGCGCTCGTGCTGCGCATCCAGCCCGACGAGGGGGTCACCCTGAGGTTCGGGTCCAAGGTGCCGGGCGCCTCCATGGAGGTGCGCGACGTGAGCATGGACTTCACGTACGGGCAGTCCTTCACCGAGGCCAGCCCCGAGGCCTACGAGCGGCTCATCCTGGACGTGCTCATCGGCGACCCGCCGCTGTTCCCCCGTCAGGAGGAGGTGGAGCTGTCGTGGCGCATCCTCGACCCGGTCGAGGAGTACTGGGCGGCGTCGGGCCAGCCCGAACAGTACGGTTCGGGCACGTGGGGTCCGGAGTCGGCGGAGGAACTGCTCGCCAGGGACGGACGCCAGTGGCGGCGGCCGTGACCGTCCGCGTCCACGCAGGGAGGAACCGATGACGCTCTATCTGCCGCGCACCACCACCTCGAAGATCACCGAGGCGCTCATGGCCGAGCGCCTCAGTGTCGGCGGGGGCGCCATGAACATGGTGCTGACCCTGGTCATCGTCACCGACGAGGCCGACCACTACGACGCCGTCCGCGCGGCCACCGAGGCCGGACGCGAGCACCCCTCGCGGGTGGTGGCGCTGATCCGCCGCGACCCGGGGGCCGAACCGGCCATCGACGCCGAGATCCGCCGCCCCGGCACCTCCGGGCCCGGCGAGGCGGTGCTGCTGCGCCTGTACGGCCCGCTCGGCGAACACCCCGACTCGGTGCTGACGCCCCTGCTGGTGCCGGACGCGCCCGTGGTGGTGTGGTGGCCCGGCCGGGGCCCCGCCGACCCGGCCGCCGACCCCGTGGGCAAGCTCGCCCAGCGCAGGATCACCGACGCGCTGCGTGCCCCGGACCCGGTGGCGGACCTGCTGGAGCGGGTCAGCCACTACCGTCCGGGCGACACCGACCTGACCTGGACCCGGCTCACCCCGTGGCGTTCGCTGCTGGCCAGCGCCATGGACCAGCCGTGCGGGTGGGTGAACTCGGCCAGGGTCACGGCCGAACCGCACTACCCGAGCGCCGAACTGCTGGCCGCCTGGCTGTCCCAGCGGCTGGAGGTGGAGGTGGAGCGCGCCACCTCGCACGGGCCGGGGCTGACCGAGGTACGGCTGACCACGGACCAGGGGGACATCACCGTCTCCCGGGTGGACGGCCGGGTGGCCACGCTGTCCCGGACGGGGCAGCCGGACCAGACGGTGGCGCTGGCCAGGCGGGGCGCCTCCACGGCTCTCGCCGAGGAACTGCGCCGCCTGGACGCCGACGAGACGTACGCGAGCGCGGCCCGCCACCTGGGCCCGATGCTCGCTGGAAGCGGAGCCTGAGGATGACCGAACCGGAGATCGTCCGCACCACCGACGCCCGACAGCTCGCCGAGAGCGTGGTGTCGCGGCTGGTGAAGCTGATCGTGAGCGCCGAGGCCGAGGGGCGCGAGTTCCATCTGGTGCTCACCGGCGGCGGCGTGGGCATCCAGACCCTGGGGGTGCTGCGCGACGAGGCGCTGGCCAGCGGGATGAGCTGGGGGCACGTCCACCTGTGGTGGGGGGACGAGCGCTTCCTGCCCGACGGCGACCCCGAACGCAACCAGACCCAGGCCTGCGACGCGCTGATCAACGACATCGACATCCCCTCGCACCAGGTGCACCCCATGCCGTCCTCGGACGGGACCGACCATGCGGAGGCGGAGCGGGCGGCCACCCACTACTCGCAGGCGCTGTCGGTGGCGGCGCGGGGCCGGGGCCCGGTGCCGGAGTTCGACGTGTGCCTGCTGGGGCTGGGACCCGACAACCACGTCGCGTCGCTGTTCCCGGGCCTGCCGGGGGTGCGGGAGAACGAGGCCTCGGCCGTGGCCGTGCACGACTCCCCCAAGCCGCCGCCCACGCGGATCAGCCTGACCCTGCCGTCGATCCGTGCCTCCCGCCAGGTGTGGGTGCTGGCGGCCGGTGCGGCCAAGGCCGAAGCGGTCCGCCTGGGTGTGGCGGGCGGCAGCGTGGACGAGGCCCCGGTGGCCGGTGCGCGCGGCAGCGAGAAGACCGTGTTCTGGGTGGACGAGGCCGCCGCCGCCCGGCTGTAGTCGTACGTGAGGACGCCCCGGCCGGATCTCCGGCCGGGGCGCCGTCGTGTGCCGGGTCGGAGTCAGATCCAGACCACTTCTCCGCCGATCCGGTCCGCGAGGGTGTCGGGACACCGGAACAGGTGGATGCCCCCACCAAGGATGCGACGGGCCATACCGCCGTTCCCGCCGGGGTGGGTCACCCCGTAGTAGTAGTGCTCGGCGGTGTCGGTGTCCTCGTTCCAGACGTCCACGTAGAACGCACGGGGGTGGGCGGGCTCGTCTGGCTTCTGATAGACAGAGTTCGGGTCGCGGTGGCGGTCGTCCTGCACGGGCATCCCCTATCGCTGGCTCACCAGGCCCGGACGGATCGGTTCCAAGCTCTCCGTCCGGGCCGCCTTCGTGTCGGGTCGAGGGCCACCCTCTCTGTGACGGCCATCTCACCTTCTGCTAGGCTGACACATGTCAAACAGATTCACAAGCTTGTACGTCAAGATCGATTGTTGGGCTCGCGCCTGAAGGAGGTGCCGGATGGCGAAGGCGAAGACAGCCACACTGCGGAGCCGCTGGCTGGGGCGTCGGCTCCGAGACCTTCGCGAGGCCTCCGGGATGAGCATCGAGGAGGTCGGCGACTTTCTCCAGCGCAACATGGGCACCGTCAGTCGCTTCGAGAACGGCATCTACCCGGTTCGACGGCCGGACATGATGGCCATGCTCGACCTGTTCGGGGTGAACGACGCCCGGCACCGCGAGAACCTGATGCGACTCAGCGAAAGTGTCTGGCAGACCGGCTGGTGGGATGGCTACCCGGACGAGTTCACCGAGTTCGTGGACTTCATCTGGCTGGAAGCTCAGGCCGTCGAGCAGCGCTTGTTCGACACCGTACTGCTCCCTGGGCTCTTCCAGACCGAACGATACGCCGAGACCGCCATCCGCACAGCGGAGTTCGACACATCCGAAGAGCACATCGTGCAGGGTCTGGAGGTCCGACTCCAACGCCAGGAACTCCTGACTCGGGAGAATCCGCCCACCATGAACGTACTCCTGGACGAGTCCGTACTCCACCGCCGTGTGGGCTCCGCCGAGGTGATGCGCGAACAGCTCTCCCACCTGCTGGGGTTGGCCGGACGCCCCAACATCCACCTTCGCGTGCTGCCGTTCACGTCCGGGGCGCATGAGAGTCCCGAAGGAGCGTTCCAGTACTTCGTGATGGACGATCCCTACCCCGACGTGGTGTACGCCGAGACCCCCAACGGTGCCGTCTATCTGGAGCAGGCGGAGGCCGATCCGATGGCCCAGCGATATGATCGGCTGTGGGCTAAGTCCCTGAGCACAGACGCGACCGCCGAGCGCATCTCGGCGCTCATCGAGGAGCCATCGTGACCCCCGAGCCGACGTTCCAGCAGCTTTCCGAGCAGGAACGCGCCACCATCAACTGGCACATCAGCACCTACAGCTCCAACGGCGGCGCCACCTGTGTGGAGGCCGGGCCGCTGGGTGACGGGTCGGGGCGGGTCGCCGTGCGCCACAGCCAGCATCCCGAGGGCCTTCACATCCTCTACACCCGCCAGGAGTGGGAAGCCTTCACCAACGGCGTACGCGCCGGAGGATTCGACTTCCACGGCTGAACCCGGACGCGGTGAAGGGCCCGCGCGTGACGCTCGGGCCCTTCGCCGTCACTCAGTCGATGTTCTCAGCAGTGCTCAGCGGGCTCAGGCGAACGGCGGTCTCCACACCGTCCTCGTGCAGGATGTGGCGTTGGGTGGAGGCGTCGGGGAAGAGACCCTCGGGAACCTGCGTCGCCAGCCTCAGCTGGGCCGTCGCGTGTTTGGGCATGGTGGCCCGGCCCGGGAGGTGGATGGCGAGCTCTTCTCGGGCCTCGAAGACCTGGACGTCCACCCGTTCGGCCAACGCGGTCCGCCCTCCCTCGTCCGCCGTGACCGGGAGCTTGGCCAGCCAGTGCGGCCCCTCGGAAGTGAGAGCGGCCTCCCGCTGCTCGTGGGACTCCCCCGCCCACGTGAACCAGGGGTCACCGGCGACCTCGGCGCCCTGCTCCTCCGCGAGTGCACGGAGCTCCGTGACCGCGGCCCGCACCGCCGCGACGACGGCGTCCCAGTCGTACCGCTCCGGCTGGCCCCGCCGCTTCTCCACGGGAACCGCCGCGACCGCCTTCGAGAGCACCGTCGCCTCCTGAACTTCCCGCCGCCGCACTTCGGGCCAGACCGTGAGCAGGCTCCGTGCGGTCGCGATCGCCTCGTCCTCTGCCGCGCGCTGTCGCCGCAGTCCCTCGGTGTGCTCGTCCAGCAGTCCGGCCGCCGTGTCGGGGGACTCTACCGCCAGGCGCACCTCCCGCACGCTCATGCCGGTGCCGCGCAGCGCGCTGACCAGCAGGGCGTCCTGGACCTGCTCGAAGTCGTAGTACCGGTAGCCGGTGTCGTCGTCGACCACGGCGGGGACCAGCAACCCCTCGGAGTGGTAGAAGCGCAGCGTCTGCGGAGACAGCTCGCTCATCTCGCTGAAGTCCTTGATGGAAAGGCTCATGCGCCCAGTCTCAGGGTTGCGGTTACCAGAGGGTCAAGCCGCGCGCCCCTCGCGACAGTAGCCCTCCACCGTCCAGAGAATCGGGCCGCTCTCCTGATACGCCACGACCCCGTACATGAGGGGCCTCACCTCGTGCACGGGGTCGTGGCGTGTCGGGGTCAGACCCGGGAGGTCCTCCAGAACACCGGGATGATCGCGGCGACCACCAGGTGTGAGAGCTGAAGCACCACGACCGTCGCGGCGCTGGCCTCCGCCATCAGCGGCGGAACGAACATCACCAGGGTGATCAGCACCGCGGCGACCGTCCACACGAGGCGCCCGCGCCGTGCTCCCAGCAGACGTTCGGCCAGAGCGAGCACACCCCATCCGACCAGGGCGAACACGGCGGTGAACAGGACGAAGACCGGCCAGGCCACCGGCCCGGGCTCCTGCCCTCGGGGAGCGATCACCAGGTCGGCGCCGAACAGCGGCGCCGCCAGGGCCAGGACGGTGTTGACGACGATGACCGCGAGCACCGCGACCAGGCGCGGCTGCCAGGTCGGGCGGGAGACGGTCGGGGGTGCGGTGGTGGCGCTCTGGGTCATGACTCTTCCCTCGTGGTTGGTGACGTTCACGACCGTACGGAACCAGGGCGATACTTCCTATACGCGATTCGCTTCGTTGTATACGCGTTCGTCCACGACCCAAGACCCTGGGGATACGATGGGCGCATGGATGTACTGAGCGACGTCATCTCGACCGTGCGCACCGGCCTGCCCCACTCGGCGCGGGTGGAGTGGCGCGCACCCTACGCCACCCGGTTCCCGGAGATCCCCGGCGCCAAGTTCATGGTGGTGTTGCAGGGGTCGACCTGGCTGTCCGTCGACGGCAGGGAGCCCCTCCAGCTGGGCCCCGGCGACGTGCTCTTCCTGCCGCGCGGCCGCGCGCACACGCTGAGTGACTCCCCCGAGCCGCCCCACGAGGGCGTGGACTGCGCCGCCGTGCTGCGCGCCGCCGCGATGTCGGGACAGACCATGCCCACACTGGTGTGCTCGCGGGGCTCCGCCCGCACCAAGGAGATGCCGCCGACGCCCGCGTTCGGGGCCGCGACGGTCGGTGAGCCGGGTGACGGAGCGCCCAGCTGTGTCACGGTCGGCGGTTCCTACCACGCGAGCGCCTCCCGGCCGCACCCCCTGCTGGCCGAACTCCCCTCGGTGGTGCACCTGCCCGCGAAGGTGGGCCAGCGTTCGGAGCTGCCGCTGGCGGTGGGGCTGTTGGGGCGGGAACTGGGCTCCAACCGGCCCGGCGGCGACACCCTGGTCCCGCACCTGCTGGACATGCTGGTCGTGTACATCCTGCGCACCTACCTGGAGGAGGTCGCGGCCACGAAGGAGGGCGCCGGGTGCGGGTTCGCGGGAGCCCTGCGCGACCCTGCGGTCCACGCCGCGATCCAGGCCGTGCACCGCGATCCGGCCCACCCGTGGACCGTGGCCGAGCTCGGTGCGCGAGCGGGGTTGTCCCGGGCCGCCTTCTCCCGGCGCTTCACTGCCCTGGTGGGCCAGTCCCCGCTGGCGTACGTGACGTGGTGGCGGCTGACCACCGCCTCCCGGATGCTGCGGGAGGAGGACGTCCCGATCGGTTCCGTGGCGACCCGGGTGGGGTACTCCTCGCAGTTCGCCTTCGCCAACGCGTTCAAGCGCGAGTTCGGCCAGTCCCCCGGCCGCTACCGGGAGGCCGCGCGGGACGTCACGGAGCGGTCGGTGCCCGCCGCGCCCGCCGGGAGCTGACGGTGAGGGCCGCGAAGAGCACCGCGCCGGGGAGGGCGTAGGGTCCGGGCCCCAGGAACAGTGACGCCGGGCTGGCACCGAAGGCCAGGGACGCGAACCCGAACAGCGTGAGCAGGGCGCAGAGCACCGCCACCGTTCCGGTGACCCAGGTCAGCCAGCGCCGGGCCCCGGGGCGCACGAGTGCCAGCGCCGCGACGGCCGTGCCCGCCGTGATCGCCAACGGCGCGAGCATCCAGACCAGGTAGCCGGCTCCGACCGCCTGTCCGGCGGAGGCCGCCATCCAGCCGGTGACCAGCAGGTGCGCGACACCCAGCAGCAGGCCCGCACCGGCCGCCGAACGACCGAGCCACCCGGGTACGGCCCGTGCGGGTCCGTGCCCGGACCGCCCCTCGTGCCCGCGCTCTCCGGACTCCGGGCCCCGCTCGGCTCCGGCCGCACCGCCCTGCGCCCGCGCGTCCATGGCCGCTCCCCTTCTCCCCGCCGACGTGCTCCTGAGGGGAGTATGGTCGCCTCGGTGCGGCGCCGCCACCCCGCGGCGGGAAACTCTCCGTTCCCTGTGGGGACAGGGCTCAGAGGGCTCCGGGGCAGGAGGCGCCGTGCTCGGGGACGACGCCGTCCAGGAGGTAGGCGTCCACCGCGGCGTCGACGCACGACCTGCCCCCCGCGTACGCGGTGTGGCCGCCGCCCTCGTAGGTGAGCAGGGTGGCGGTGGCCAGCTGGTCGGCCAGTTCCTCGGCCCAGGCGTAGGGGGTCGCGGGGTCGTTGCGGGTGCCGACGACCAGCAGCAGCGGCGCCATCGGGGCGCTCGGTGCGCGGGCGGCGGACTCCGCGTCCGGCCACGACGCACAGGGCAGGTAGGACCAGACGTCGTCGCCGCCGAAGAACGGGGACGACCGGGCGGCGCGCTCGGCGCCCTCCTGGTAGGCGCGGACGCCGCCGGGGGGCTCGTGGTCGGCGCACCGCACCGCCATGAAAGCGGACTCTTCCGCACCGGGGCTCTCGTTCCGGCCGTCGACGAAGCGGCCCAGGTAGGCCTGGACGAACGGGTCCCGGGTGTCCCCGAGCGCGATCCGGGCGAGCAGATGGGCGTCGCTCTCCCACTGCCGTTCGGTGTGCAGGGAGTCCCTCAGCAGTGTGAGCATCTCGTGGCGGTCGATCCGCTGCCCCCGGACGACGAGGGGCCTGCGGTCCAGCCCGGCCAGGAGCGCCTCAGCCTCGCCCGGGGCCTCCTCCGCACCGGTGAAGGGGCACTCCGGCGCGCCCTCCAGGCAGTAGGCGACAAAGGCCTCCCACGCCGTCTGCGCCCCCCGGCTCTGCTCCACCCCGTCGTCGATGAGGCCGCGCCGGGTCCGGAGTGCTCCGTCCAGGACCAGGGCCCGGGTGTTCTCGGGGTACATGTCCGCGTACAGGGCGCCGATGTAGGTGCCGTAGGAGAACCCCGCGTAGGTCAGCCGGTCGTCGCCCAGGGCGTCCCGGATCAGGTCGAGGTCGCGCACCACGTTGACGGTGCCCATGTTCGCGAGGAACTCCTCCCCGACCTCGTCCAGGCAGCTCCACGTGAACCTGCGGGCGGCGCTTTCGAGGTCCTGGAGCCGGTCGTGGTCGACGTCGGCGGGCGCGACGTCCTCCACCGCCTCCAGCGGGCGCTCCATGGCGTCCCACGCCGGGCAGGTGAACCCCGCGCTCTCCCCCACTCCGCGCGGGTCGAAGGAGACCAGGTCGTAGGAGTCCCGGACCCTGCGGGAGAGGGCCAGCGGCCCGGACTCGAACTGCGCCACCCCCGCGCGACCGGGCCCGCCGAAGTTGAACACCAGGGACCCCCGGCGCTGTTCGGCGGGGCCCTGGGCGGGGTGCCGGACCACCGCGAGTTCGATGGTCCGGCCGTTCGGGTCGCCGTGGTCGACGGGAACGGTGACGGTCCCGCACTCCAGGCGGGCCCGCCAGTCCGGGTCGCCCTCCACGGGCCCGGCACCGGCGATCTCGTCAGCGGTCAGGCACGGGCTCCAGTCGACGTGCTGGCCGTAGAAGGAGCGGGCGTGGCCCCACTCGTCGAGAGGCGCGAAGCCCGCCGTCGCGACCAGCGCCAACGCCGTCCCCACCGTCACCAGAGCCCGTCCGCCCGCACCGCGCACCCGCACACCCGTCCCGTCCAGATTCGTCCGTGATCGGGACCCATCCTCCGAGGGTCCGGGGGCGCGGCCGCGTTGAACATTCCGGAAGGAGGGTAAACAGTCCGTTCCGTCGCGTTTTTACCAGGCGGGGCAGGACAACCCGGTTTCCGGGACCAGCCCGTCCAACAGGTAGGCGTCCACCGGACTGTCCACGCACTCCAGCCCGTACCCGTAGGCGGTGTGACCCGCGCCCTCATAGGTGAGCAGGGTGGCGGTGTCGAGCTGGTCGGCGAGTTCCTCGGCCCAGCCGTAGGGGGTGGCGGGGTCGCCGAGCGTGCCGATCACCAGGATCGGCGGCGCGTCGGGAGCGGTGAACCCGGCGGGTGCCTCCTCGGTGTCCACCCAGTAGGCGCACGGCAGCTGTTCCCACACCAGGTCGGCTCCGAAGTACGGGGAGTCGGCGGCGGCCCGCTGGGCGGCATCACGGTAGACGTCGGCGTCGGTCGGATCGTCGCGGTCCGCGCAGTTGACGGCGGTCATCGCCGCCTCGGTGTCCTCGTGGACCCCGGGTTCCTCGGGCTCGTCGCCCTCCTCGGTCTCCGCCTCCTGCTGGCCGAAGGTCACGTCGTAGAGCTCCTCCAGCGCGGGCCGGGCGCCGTCGACGTCCTCGTCGAGGGCGGCCAGGGTCTGGGCCAGGTCGTACCAGGAGACCTCGTCGTAGAGCTGCATGCTCACCATGCTCAGCAGGATCTCGCCGTCCACACGCGTGTCCCGGATCGTGGGCGGGTCGGCGTCGAGGCGGTCGAGGATGCCCTCCATGCGCTGGTCCGCCGTGTCGACGCCGTCGAACGGGCAGCTGGGAGCGTACGAGCAGTCGTCGACGAACCACTCCCAGGCGGCCTGGAAGGCCTCGGCCTGGTCGGCGGCGACCTCCACGTTGGGGCGCTCGGTCTCCACCGCGCCGTCCAGGACCAGGGCCCGGGTGTTCTCGGGGTACATGTCCGCGTACAGGGCGCCGATGTAGGTGCCGTAGGAGAACCCCGCGTAGGTCAGCCGGTCGTCGCCCAGGGCGTCCCGGATCAGGTCGAGGTCGCGCACCACGTTGACGGTGCCCATGTTCGCGAGGAACTCCTCCCCCACCGACTCGGCGCAGGCCTCGGCGTAGGCGCGGGCGCTCTCCTCCAAGGCGGAGAGGTCGTCGTCGGTGACGTTCTCGGGGTCGGCCACCGCCTGTCGTGCGTCGTACATCGCGTACCAGTCACCGCAGGCGAAACTCTCGCTGCCGCCCACGCCGCGCGGGTCGAAGCCGACCAGGTCGAAGGCCTCGAGGACGGGGTCGGCGAAGAGCGGGTGGTCCAGCATCGACACCCCGGACTCCCCGGGCCCTCCGGGGTTGACCACCAGGGAACCGACCCGCTGGTCGGAGGCACCGCTGGCGGGCTGGCGGGCCAGGGCCAGGTCGAGGGTGTCACCGTCGGGGTCGGAGTGGTCGACCGGCACGGTGAGGGTGCCGCACTCGAGGGTCTCCAACCACTCCGGGTCGCCGTCCCACTCGGGCGCCTCCTCCAGCTCCTCCTCGGTGTAGCAGGGAGCCCAGTCGATCTCCCGGGGCCCGGAGGCGGGCTCGGCCGCCGCCGCGTCCCCGTCGCCCTGTCCCGTGCACCCCGCGAGCAGGAGCGCGAACACACCCGCCGCCGCGCCCCACCGAACCCGACCAACCGTGATCGCCATGCCTCGTACGCTCCGCCGCTTCCGCTCCACACGCGGCCGGGCGGCCGCGACCCCATCCTGGGGCACGGGATGGGACACCGCGAACCGGACACCGGTTCTCGAAAGGGACGCGGATCACGTCGGCCCCGGTCGGCGCCCGGCGCCCCGGAGCCGCCGCCCGGTTCAGAGCCCGCTCACGTCCGTGGACAGCGGTCCGGTCGGGTCGACTCCGACCGCCGGGTCGACCTCGACGACCAGCGGGTACAGCGGTTCGCCGAACCGGAGCCCGCCAGCGGGCGCCGCGTGCCCCGGGGAGGGCTGGGCGATCCAGTCGACCAATTCGCCCGCCCGGCTCACGTCCCGGCCGGGGCGGGTCAGCGCCACCACCGCACCCGCCACGTCGCAGCGCACGTTGAGGTGGGTGGTGGCCGCGAACACGCTCTGCGCCCACGCCCCCGGGCTCACCTCCCGCAGGGGCCCGTCCGCACTGCGGCGCCGACGGCGGGCCGGAGCGGCCAGACCCACCGCACGGTCGTCGAAGGTCAGGACCAGCGCGGGCCGTTCCTGCGCCGTGAGGAACCCCTCGGGGTCGGCCAGGGAGACGTCCCACCACACCGAGACCGGACCGGAGGCGGCCGCTCCGAGCGCCGACCCGGCCAGGTCGAGCAGCTCCAGGTCCACCTGGTCGCGGGCGGGACCGGTGACCTCCCGGTCCAACGAGGCGGCCAGGGGGGCGTACCCGGACAGGACGAGCGACCAGTCGATCCGGGCCCGGCCGTCCAGTTCGCGGCGGCCGTGCGTCAGGCACACCACGGCCCGGTCACGGGGCAGCTGGTAGGTGGCGCAGGCGCCGGAACCCAGGGCCGCGCGGGCCAGGCCCAGGCTCATCGCCTTGGTTCCGGTGGTGATGTCGACGACCACGGGCTGGTCCCCGTCCCGCTCCTGGGCGATCCACCCCTGCACGGCGCGTTGGACCGCGCCGGAGTCGTAGCCGTCCACGGGGTCGGCGGCCAACCGGACCCGGTCCCGGTAGCCCTCGGAGCGCAGGGTGGCGGCGTCGGCCGGGGGCGCGTCGGGCCGTTCGGCGGCGCGCAGGGCTCCGGCGGCGGCCTCGCGGACCCGTCCCCGCAGGCTCTGCCGGGAGGGGAGGACCAGCGCGCGGGCCGGCCGGTGGGCGTGCAGGGCGGCCAGGGCGCCCAGGCGGCTGCCGCCCAGGGGCGTGACCAGGAGGGGTCCGTCCTGGGGACCGGGGTGCCGGTGAGGGGGTCCGGGGGCCTGGTGGCCGGAGGGGTCGGTGCGCGGGGCGGCGGCCTGCGGCAGGACGGCGGGGACCGCGGGCGGCGGGGGCGTGTCCGTCAGGCTCGGGAAGAAGGCGTCCCGCACGGCTTCGAAGGAGGTGACCCGCGCGGTCAGGGCGTCCAGGTTCCACACGTGCACGTGGCGTGCGGTCAGCGCCGGGTTGTACGCGGTGACCCGGGTGCGCAGGTCGTCGACGACCGGGCCCGAGTACACGAACAGCACGAGGGTGGCACCACCGAAGACCCTGCGGGCCTTGGCCACCGTCCAGCCCGCGCGCGCCACCACGTCCTCCGCACGGGTCTTGGCCTCCACGCACAGCACGCGGTGGCGGTGGCGCACCAGGATGTCGAAGTCCGCCACGGACCCGCCTGGACGGTAGGGGTCGGCGACACGGCGCGAACCCAGTACCTCGGTGTCGGGCCGCCCGCCCAGCAGTCGGCGCAGGTGGGACAGGACCTGGGCCTCCGCCGCGATCCCGTTGCGCTCGCTCTCGGGCAGGTTCGGGTAGGCGGCCGCCAGGGCGGGGTCCCCGCCTCGCAGGAAGCGGCGCACGGGCTCGGGGTCGCGGTCGCTGAGCCAGCTGGCGCCGTGGACTCCGGCCAGGGTGCGCAGGTCGACGCCGCGACAGCTCACGGGGTGGTCGGGGCTCGCGGGGTCGGCCGTGCGCAGGAGGTCGCTGTGGGAGTCGAGGTAGAACCGCCAGGCGCTGGCCGCCGCGGGCAGGGACCGTTCGTGGTGGAGGGCGGCGGCCACGCTCATCACCTTGGTGCCCCCGGTGTAGTCCAGGTACCAGGGGCGGCCGCCCAGGGCCCGGCGGACGGTGTCCAGGAGGCCGGTGACGCCGTCGGGGTCGTGCGGGTCCGCGCCGACGCTGAGCACGCGCACGGACCGGTCGCGGGCGGCGCGGCCCACGGCCTCGGCGACGCGACGGGCCACGGGCAGGGTCCCGTCGCTGCACACCAGCAGCAGTTGGTCGACCGGCAGGGTCAGGGAGGAGAGGAGGGCGGGCGTGGGGTTTTGGCCCACGAGGACGACGGCGACTCGGGGTGCGTCCACGGTCTTCCCTTCCGGACGCGCCATTGTCGGCGGTCCCCGGACAACAGGAACGGGACCACAGTACTCACCCGCGCCCGGAATGGATCAGGGAAACGACGTTCCCACCCGGCAGGCGGGACCGCACCGGTATTGGTGCGCCCGGACGGGAACGGAGGTGAGGACGAAGGAACGGCAGCCGGTGACCACACCCCTGTCGTCGCGCACGAGGTCGGAGGGGACGAGCAGGTCGTGGCGTTCCGGATGGGCGGAGCTGACCACCGAGGAGACGATGAACCAGACCCCCTCGACCGGTGCGGGCAGGCGCGCCCGGGTGCGTTCCTCCGCGAGCAGCGGGACGCCCTCGACCTCGCTCAGGGGCACCCGCACCGCCTCGACCCGCGCCGGTTCGCTCGATCCCCGCCAGGACCGGATCACCCGCGCGTGCTCGTCGACGACCGTCACCTCGTGCGGCGTCAGATTGACCACGGACATCCAGCGACCTCCCGTACCACTCGTTCCTGTCGGCCGCCCGCTTCACCGGGACGGGCGCGACGCACCCCGCTCCGAGGCCCTCTCCGCCCTCTCTCGGACACCTCGTGCTGGCCCGATGGTCACCTGTGGTGTTGTTCGTGGGGCCGTTGTTTCCTGTGACCGTTTTATTAAAGGCCCGGAATTCGCTTTTCCCACTGTGAAGTCACCGACAATTGACAGTGTGCTCCCGGTGGCTCTATTTTGTTGATCGACCTCCCGTTGACGCAGGAGTGTCACCACCCGTCTCACGTCTCGACCACGCGTTTTCCCGGAAGGGCTGGGGAAGCGTCCCGGCCCCGGCACACCCGGGGAGAAGAGTTCGTGAGCAAGCATGACTGCTCCGCCGTGGAACTGTTCGGTTCGGCCGCCTTCCTACGCGTGTTCACGCGCGTCCTGGGGTGCGGGCCCTGCTCCTCGGACGGAACAGCGCAGGGCTGCGCCGGTCACTCCGAGCAGTTCTTCGACTACGTCGACCTGTGCTTCGAGCACTGTCCGTGCGCGAGGCACCGGGGAGAGCCGACCAGCGTCATCGCCACGCGGATGGCCGGCGTCACGGACGGCACGGCCGCCCGTGGCCCGGGCGACCTTCCGGGCGCCGACGCGGTCGGTGCCAAGGCCGTGCCCGGGATCGGGCGTACCGCCCCGGGGGCCTCCGGCGTGCGCGGGTCCTCCGCCATCGACCGCGGTGCCGCGCA
Organism: Nocardiopsis sp. NPDC007018; assembly: GCF_040635075.1. Taxonomy (NCBI): domain Bacteria; kingdom Bacillati; phylum Actinomycetota; class Actinomycetes; order Streptosporangiales; family Nocardiopsidaceae; genus Nocardiopsis; species Nocardiopsis sp. NPDC007018. Next base: position 59,727 of record NZ_JBEYHA010000021.1, on the reverse strand, counting down.
CCGCCTCCGTGACGCCCTGGACGACGTTCGCCGCGACCGTTCGTACAAGAACCTGCGGCGCGTCTACCCCCAGCCCGCCCCCAACGGCAAGGTCCGCTGCGCCTTCTCCGAACGCCCCCGCCGCTGGGCCCAGCGGCGCGACGTCGCCCGGGTCGCCACCGACGTGGTGGAGCAGGAGGCGCTCGCCCTGCTGGTCCTCACCGCCGGATGGGGCAACCCCGCCGCCGACCTGCCGGAGGACGTGCACCCCGGGGAGTCGGTGTCCTTCACCGAGGACGGCAGCGCGGTGCCCGTCGCGGACCTGCACGGCAGGTCGCTCACTGCGGTCAAGGAACCCCCGCTGGTCTCCACCGCCACCGGCGACTACCTGCTGCGCAAGCTCTCCGAGCTGGCCGGGGGTCGCGACGCGGACCCGGGCCGCACCCCGGACCAGCGCCGCCGCCTGCACCTGCGCCGTCTGCTGCCCGGTCTGAGCGGCGAGGACGTGGCCCGGCGGCTCACCGGTGTCCTGGGGCGGATGGCCGCCACGATGCCCGGCCACTTCGAACTCGTGCAGCGCGCCCGGGGCCGGGCCCGCAGCGCGCCCTACACCCCCGTCCCCGACCTGACCGGTGCCGAGGACGGCGACACCCGCGGCGACGGCCACCCCGACCCGGACGGGCCCCGGCGCGAGGTGCTCCGCCGGACCGAGCGGGCGTGGCTGGGCTGGCTCGCCCGGGAGCTGGCCGCCGAGGCGCAGGCGCACCGGGCCGCCTTCGACGCCGACCCCCGGGGCTCGCTGGACGCGCTGTTGTGCCGACTCCTGGAGGAGGGCCCCCGGGCGCCGCTGCTGTGGCAGGGTGCCCAGGACGACCCCGACCGCCGCGCCGACCTGCTGGAGGCGCTGGCGGACGCGGTCAACGACTGAGGACACGTCGGTACCCGGCCTGCGGCGCGGTGGCGCCCGGACCGCCGCTCAGCCGCCCGGTACCCCGAAGCGTTCGGCCAGCGACGGGAGCACCGGGTACTCGGCGAACTGACGCAGTGACATCACCGCCGTCTCCGCCAACGGCAGCCGCTCCCGCCAACGGCTCGCCAGGAGCACGTCGACCACCTGGTCGACCGCACGCCAGTCGCGCGCCTCCCGGTACCCGGCCAGGGCCTCGGAGAAGGCGTCCAGGAAGGCGGCCACCGCGCCCGGACCGGCCCGGGTGACCCCGGCGCCCGGGTGTAGGGAGAGGTCGGCGGCGCGCGCCCGACGGTCCACCAGGTGGAGTTCGGGGCGCAGGTGCACGCTGCCCAGGCCCAGCGCCTTGCCCATGCCGACCTTGTGCGCGTGCCCGGGGTCGCGGGGGTCTCCTCCGTCCGCCGGATTGCCCAGGAGCACGGCCCGCAGGAGCGCGCCCAGCTCGGCGGCGGTCAGGTTCGTGAACGTGATCCGTGACCGCAGCGTGAGGCCGTCCCGGAGAGGTATGACGTCGCGCTGGGTGTCCTGGGGCGGCTCGGTGTCGGCCCCCTCGCGCACCACGAGGAACCCGAGGTCGGCCTGGGCCCGGTCGTCGTAGCGCACCGGCGACCCCAGTCGGTCCTCGTGCCGGTGCAGGTAGGCCTTGTACCCGCCCAGCCGGATGTCGCCCTCGTGGGACCACGTGACGACGTCGGGACGCTCCCCCGCCGCGTCGGGCCCCTGCACCAGGTAGTTGGCGAAGCAGCCGCGTTGCGGGGAGAGCAGGCGCACGCGCAGCGCCGCACCGTCCGGGTAGTCCGGATCGGGCTCCGTGCCCAGGGCGTTACCGAACGACACGCGCCCCTTGACCGCGCCGGACTCGCCCGCGAGGAGGTCGGTGTCGCCGAACAGCGCCCGGCACGCGTCCGGGGTCCGCCCGGCACGCTCCGTCCGGTCGGGGTCCCCGTGCTGGGGTCCGAGCACGCCCCTCGGGACCGCCCGGCGGATCGGGTCGTCGTCGCTGACCGTCACCCGGTAGCCGCCGGAGCGGCCGAAGGAGACCACCCGCCCCGAGGGGTCGACGTCGAACCAGACCGGTTCCGGTCCCCGGCGCGGCAGGCCGCCGCCACCGGCACCGCCCACCGGGGCGCGGTCGGGGCACTCCCCGCCCGCGCCCAGGGTGTCCGGGAAGGCCGCCCTCTGGTAGCCGGTGACCTGGGCCGCCGACTCGAACAGCTCCACCAGGGAGTCGGGCACCGGCAGCCGCCCCGGGGGCGGGTCCGGGGGCCGGGGGAACAGGTAGGCGTTGCGCCGTTCCTGACCGGCGCTCCCGGTGAGGACCAGCAGCGCCGGAACCACCCCTCCGGAACCCCCGTGAGCGGCCAGGTGGGCCCGGGCCTCCCGGTCGTCGGGGGCCACGGCGGCGATCCCGCGCCGCCCGCGCAGGTGCACCGCGTACACCCACCGGTGTTGCAGGCGGCCGTGCTGTTCGTGGGTGGTGGGCACGTACGTGCCGTCCCGGGGCGGGTCAGGGAAGTCGACCACGCCGAAGTCCCAGGTGCGCAGGCTCTCCCGCAACACGTCGAAGGAGACCTTCAGGGCCCTCCCGGGTCCGGGCTCCAGGGCGGTGGCGGGAACCTCCACCACGTACCAGCCGCCCTCGTCGGGATCGCGGTACAGGAATCCCTGGCGGGTGCGGTGTCCGGCGCGGCGCCTGCGGTAGTGGTCGTGTCTGCGGGCCATGACATGGCGAGAACGGGCCGACCGTGCCCCCTCTCCGGTGCCCGGGTCCACGCGCACCGGGGCCCGGAAGAACAGCATGGGGGTGTTGACCGGACCGCTCTCACCGCTGGTGAGCATGCGCAGCGTGTTGCGGACCAGGCCCCGCAGGGTCGATCCGGGGATCAGGGGCAGCGAGCGGTCGCCGTGCGGGAGCCGTGCGGAGCGGCGCACCCGGCCGCTCCCCGGGGTCTGGCCGACGAACGTGGGCGTCAGGGTGGTGACGGTGAGGTCGATCCATCCCGAGTGTGTTCCCGCGACCGTGCGGTCGTGCGAGCACAGCAGTGCGGCCGTGTCGAGTCCGGGGTGCAGGGCGGCGGCGGGCAGGGGCTCCTCCGCCAATCCGACCAGGCCGTAGGGGGCCGTGGCGCGATGGGGGCCGGCGGTCACCGTTCGCCGCCCCGCTCCCCCTGCTCGGCTCCGACCACGGCGCCGGTACCCACGTCGAACTCCGGCCCCGTGGGTTTGCGCCCGGTCGTCAGCCCGGTCAACCGGTGGAGCGCCACCCCCACCGCTCCGGTCACCGGGTCGGCGGCCCAGTACTCCCGCACCGTCAGCCAGGCGCCCGTGCTCTCCAGGGCGCCGTGCCCCGGCTCCGCCAGGGGGCGGACCCGGCCGGAGAAGTCGGCCCAGGCCACCGGGAGCACCGCTTCGGTACCGGAGGGCTCCCGGGTGACCGACAACGGCACCGCGCCCTCCAGGGTGCGACCGGAGTCGGGGCCCGCCCAGCCCTGGAGCAGGAAGGAGCGGTCACGGGGGCGCAACCACTCCGGGAGGGTGCCGGGGGCGTCGGAGCAGATCCAGCCCCGCTCGGCGAACTCCCCCAGGCGGATCTGCGCGTGCGGTCCGAAGACCAGGACCTCCAGGACCCGCCAGCGGTCGGTGTCGGGGTCCAGGGACGGTGCCGACAGGTGCTCGGTGGGCGGGGCGTCGGACCTGCGCCACCACGAACCCGGGCAGGAGCCGGTGATCCGGCCGTCACCGAGCTCCGCCAACAGCCACTGGGGGCCGCCCGGGGGCCCCACGGAGTCCAGGGCGCGGCAGCGGCGCCCGCGGACGAAGACGTCGTGCAGGACCTCGTCGACGGCCTGCGCCGGGAGCGGGCGCACGTCGGCGCCGACCGGCGCCGGGGGCTCGTGGAAGGACGCGGATGCGTGCGGGTTCATGAGGGGGTCCCCTCGTCAGCGGGCCCGGGGTCCGGGGCACGGGTGATCTGTCGGTGCAGGTCGGGGAGCCAACCGCGCACGGTGGCGGCGTCCGGACCCGCCGGTGCGGACAGGGCTCGGAGCAGGTCCGTCTCTCGGGGCGGTGCCCCGCTCCCGTCGAAGGTCACCAGGACGGCACGGGTGGCGAGCAGGCGGCCCGCGCCCGTGCCCGCACCCGCGCCGAGGGTGTCGAGGGGGACCGTGGCCAGTTCGCGCACGACCAGGGCGAGCATCCCCAGCACCGCGTCGTCGGGTTCGGCCACGTCGAGGACGGCCTCGGCCGCGCCCCCGCTGTGGAGTTCGGTGGTGAACAGGTGGCCGTCGACCGCGTCGCCGAACAGCGGGTCGACGGTCAGGCGGGTGGTGGTGACCGCCGCGCCGCCGGTCAGCACGGGGGTGGACCGCAGACGGATGCGGGAGGGCGCGGGCCGGGACCCGGGGGGTGCGGCCGTGTCGTCCCCCCACCAGTGCGCGTGCCAGGCGCGCCACGGGGCCCCCTCCCCCGCGAGGTGTTCGGCGGCGTCCCGGACGAGCCGTCCCCCGACCCGTTTGACCAGCGAGAACAGAGCGGTGTCACCGAGGACCGGGGAGAGCTCCGCCTCGGAGTCCCCGGGGCCGGTGACGGCCGGGCGCCGCCGGTGGACGCGGTCGGCCGCGAACGCCCGGCCGGAGGCGGGGGGATCGCCGATCAGGAGGGTGCCGGGGAGCGGTTCCGCGGCCGGGGCCGCCGGGTCGGGGTGTTCGGCCACGCGCAGTTCCAGGCGCAGCTCGGCGCGGCGCCTGCGGTCGGATCGGATCGCCCCCTCGTGGAGCGGGGCGGTCGCGGTGGTCGCCCCGTCCGTGCGAAGGACGGTGCGGACGAGGTCGGCCAGGTCCGTCCCGACGTGTGGCGTCCAAGGCGGGTCGAGGGCGGCCGACGCTTCGGGGCGCCCTCCGGTGGGCTCCTCGTCAAGAGGCGACTCGGTGAGAGCCCGTTCGGCCTCCCGCCACCGGGTCCGCCAGTCGCGGGCGTGGTAGGCGAACCATCCCGGTTCCTCCGTGAGGTCGTACCGGCGGGCCGCCCAGCGGACGGCCCGCACCGCGCCGTGTCCGCGCCCCGTGCGCGCGCCGATCCGGATGCCCGGCCCCTCGTCCGCCAACCCGCGCGCGGCACGCGCCAGCAGGCCGAGCAGGTGCGCCTCCTCGGCCTCTCGGCCCGAACGCAGCCGCAGATGGGCGGTGAACACGGTGCCCGCGGGAAGGACCTCCCGCTGCCACAGGAGACCCGGGCGCACACTGCCGGAGGCCGGGTCCACCCGTGTCCCCACCCGGACCGTCACCGCTCCGCCCTCGGGGAGGTCCGCGTGGGCGTCGTCGAGGTCCACCGCGCTGGCCCGGGCGCCCGCCCCCTCGGCCTCCCCCGAGCCCAGCAGAGCGACGGCGCTCTCCGGATCGGCCGTGCGGGCGAGCAGTTCGTGGCGGAGCAGACCGGCCAGTGTGGTCCCCCGGAGCCGGGGCACCCCGGTGCGGGGGTCACGGTCCAGGCGCAGGTCCACGTCGCTCTCCGCGACGTGCCGGGGCGTGGCACGCGCCGCCCCGACGTGGGTGTCGGTGAGCAGCCGCAGCCGGACCGCGAACTCCCAGACGACGCGGGTGGCTCCCGGCCCGTGCGGATCTTCGGCGCCCGTCACGCCCGGTCCCGCTCGGTGCTCAGGGTCCGGGCCGCCTCGGCCAGCCAGGACGAGACCAACAACAGGCACAACCGGGCCGAGGCCCCGTGCTCCCACTGCTCGGCCCGGGTGGACAGCCCGCTCGCACGGTCGGCGGGGGGCAGCCCGTCCGGGACGGACAGGTCGACGGCGGCCAGCGCGCGGGCGTAGGCGGGGTCGTGGGCGAACCGGGGACGGTTCTCCCGCCACCAGGCCACCGGACCGGCGGACAGACCGGTCAGCCAGGCGTGGACCGTGAGCGCGCGCCCCGGGCCGGGCCGGGCCAGCCGGGCCCGGCGCAGGGCCCCCACGGCCCTCTCCCGCAGTACCCGGTGCACGGGATCGCCCTCCCCCTCCGGGGCGTCGAGGGTGCGTCGGAGCGCGTCCAGCGCCTCGCCGGGGTCTCCGTGCGGGCGGCTCACCACCTCGCGCAACCTCCCGAGGAGGCTGGGTGTGAGCGGGGCGAGGGTGCCCGCCGAGGCGAGGGCGCGGGCGTGGTCGCGGACGGCGGGTGCCGCGGCGTCCCACAACAGGGCGTCGTAGAGGGAGTCCAGCTCCGGGGAGGGGCCGGAGTCGAGCGGGGCCGGTTCCGGCAGGGCCCGGCCGTCGGACAGCGTCACCGTTCCCTTCCGGCGGGCCGGAAGCGGGGCCGAGGGCGGGGCCAGCGGCAGGGGCGCGCGCGGGGGCGGGTCGAACAGGGCGAACTGGCCGTGGCCGTCCACGAGGCGTCCGCCGAGGGGGTGGGCCTCCAGGTCGCGTACCTCGGCGGTGGTGATTCCCCCGCCGGGGCGCAGGCGCACGACCGACCCCGGGGCCGCCGCCCACCGCTGCGCCATCGGACCCCGGTAGGCCCGGTGGTAGGCGCCCACCAGGACCGGTTCGACGTGCGCGGCCACCACCGTGACGGGGGTGTGCGGCAGACGGCGGGCGAGGAGTTCGCGGACGGCGGGAACCAGGGCGTGCGGACGCTCCTGTCCCTGCGCTCCCACCAGTACCGCCGGGGAGAGCAGGACCAGGTCGACCTCACGGCCGCCGCGCCTGGACCGGTCCGGGCCGGGCGCCTCCACCCGGTCCGGGGAGAGCAGGCGGTCGGGGCGTACGGGAGTCACCGAGACCCCTCCGTGCGCGCGGGTGCCGCCGGAACCCAGGGTGAGTGTCCCCTCGGCGTCGGCCAGCACCGCGGTGATCCGCTCGGCGAGCGCTCGCAGGGAGGCGTGGTCGGGCCCGCGCAGCTGCCAGCGGGCCTCGAACACCTGGCCCGGGTCCAGACTCGTGGTGAAGAAGGGGGCGCCCCGTCCGAGGTAGCTCTCGGAGGTGGTGCGCACGGCGGCCCGCAGGGAGAGGTCGGGGGTGAGCGGGTCCCGGACCGCGCGGTGCGGGACACCGGGTCGGTCGACCCCGTCCGCAAACAGGTCCACGAGGGTGTCGCCGTCCTTGCCCGGGGTGTAGAGATGGGCCGGTGGCGTGTGGGCCACCACCGGGACTCCGGGACGCTCGTGCTGTTCCAGGCGGGGGTGGGCGGGGGCGAACCGGACCCGTTCGCCTCGGGCCACCCAGGAGTGGAGTTCGTCGGGCAGCCCGGCGCGCCGGAGCGCGGCAGCGAGCATGCCGCGCTGGGCGCGACCGCTGATGGTGGTCTCGGTGTCCACGCGCAGGGGGTCGAAGGAGGTGCGCACCGCGAGGGAGTCGGTGAGCACGTACCGCAACGGCAGGTAGGCGCTGACGGGTGCGGCGGGGGACGGAGCGGAGGACGGGGCGGGGTTCATGGTCGGCGGCCCTCCCGCCCGGACACGGATGCGTCCGATTCCCCGCCGGGGCTCCCTGGCCACTGTCGCGGGTCCGGGGGCTTCCCCGGTCCAGGGTCCGGAGCGCGGCCCGTGGGTGTTCTCCGCGCGGGGTCCGGTAGTGGTCCCGGAGGCGGGCCCGTGGGAGTTTCCGCAGGCGGGTCGGCCGGACCCGGCCGCACCGGCGGCCGTGCCAGCGCGAGCGTGGTGGCACGGGGATCGGGGTCCTCGGGGCGGGCCAGGTACACGTCGACGCGCCCCCGGCCTCGGGTCGAGCGGAGCCCGATCCGGTCGGTGGCCAAACACGCGCGGGCCAGGCAGCGCCAGTCCTCCCCGGACGGCGCGAGCGCCCAGGTGAGGGACGCGGTGAGCAGCAGCCCGGGCAGGAGCGCCCGGTGGGTGCGCAGTCGACCGGGTTCGGCGGCGCCGTCGGGCCCGATCTCCACTCCTGTCTCCAGCGTCGTGTGCGCCTCGGTCACCGCCCGGCGAAGAGTGGTGCGCGCGGGTCCGGCACGCCCCGCCAGGGCGTGGGCGACGGCGGCGCGGACCGGGTCCGAGGGAAGCGCGTGCCCCACCCGCAGCGCGCGGTCGGCGCCGTGCGACCCCTCACTGCCGAACAACCGCTCCACCGCCTCCGCCAGGTCCGGTGCGACCGTCGCCGCGTCCAGGGCCGCCGTACGCAGCCGGGCGGCGAGCCGGTGCCGGGGCAGGTAGGGCAGCCCGTGCCCGTCGGTGACCACGTCGGTGTCGGCGCCCGTGCCGTCCGCGCTCGCGCCGACGAACAGCGCGGGGGAGGCCAGGCGCAGCACGATCCGGTCGGGTCGGTTCATCGGTCCCCGCCCTCCGTCAGCCCCGGGTCCAGGTAGAGGTCGCGCACGGCCGCCGCGTCCAACAGCTCGCCGTGGGTCCACCCCGTGGGCAGGACGACGGGGCAGCCGGTGACGCGGGCACGGCGGTCCAGCTCGGGCCCGGGGTCCGCGCCGGACTCCAGCAGCGGGACCAGGGCCGAGACCAGCCATCCCCGGTGGCGTGCGTCCCCGTCCGTGAACGGTCCCCGCGCGGACAGGTAGCGGTCCAGGAACCGGGCGAAGGCGGAGCCGGTCATCGGCAGGGCGGTGCGCGCGGGCACGGCCGCGCGGGCCGCCGCCATGCGGTCCAGGACCCGGTCGACGCCGTCGAAGCGAGTGGTCCAGGCCACGGTGTGCTCCTGGGCCGCGGCGGGGTCGGCGGCGACCTCGCTCACCCGCCGCGCCTTGGCCAGGCGGCACACGGCCTCGCAGAGGTCGTAGCCGAGCGCGAGCGGGGCGCCCACGGGCTGCACCGCGACACCCGCGCCCACGGTCGGCACGCGGGTGCGGTGCGCGCGTCCGCCGGGGCCCCTCACCGTCCGCCCCCGGACGTCGGCGCGCGCGAGCGCCCGGTGCAGGGCCGCCCGGGGGTCGGCCGGGTCACCGATCCGCTCGGGGTCCGCGTCCAACCACTCCAGGGCGTACCGGACCAGGCTCAGGGCGATCCGGGCGTCGCAGAGCACGGTGAGGTCGTCCCCGGCGACCACGATCGGGCGCACCGGGAGCAGGATCGGTCCGGGCGGTTCGTGGTCCAGGGTGACGCGTCCCGCGGTGTCGACCCCCGGCAACCAGGGAGAGCGCCCCGGAGCGGTCCGGACCCGCGCCGCCACCGCCCGCACCAGGGCCCGGGCCAACCCCTCCACGAGCCCGGACACGCGCAGGGACAGCTCCCGTTGGGCCAGCGCCCCGGAACCGGGTGCGCCCGGGGTCCCGGCCCGTTCCCGGTACTCTCCGAGCAGCGCGCCCAGACCGTTGACGTCCACGTGCACCACCGCCACACGGCTCACCTCTCCGTGGTCGCGGCCGAGCCGGTCCACCTCCATCGGCAGCGCTAGATCGCGGTGCGGGCCGGTCAGCCAGGCGTCGCTGTGGGCGCGGTGCCAGCGGCGCCCGATCCCCCGGGCGCGGGCGACGTCGGCGGCGACCCGCTCGTGTACGCGCCGTCCCGCCCCGGCGGCGTCCTCCAGGGGTCTGCTGCCGTCCACCGCCTCGGCCGGGGCCCCGCTGACCGAGCACACGGCGGTGATGCCGTACCCCGGCGCGGGGGTGTGCAGGACGGACATGTGACGGCGGGCCCGGCGCAGGCGCACCGGGAGCTCCGCCAGTGCCGTGTCCAGGTCCGCGACGGCGTCCGTGCCGGGGAGGGGGGAGGCTCCGGGGCCGAAGGGCACGAACGCGACCACCGGGGTCAGCCCGCCGGCCCGGTCGCGCAGTCTGCGGGTGTAGCGGCCGGTGAAGTGGCGTGCCGACTCCGGGTCGGGCAGGACCACGGTGAGGGCGCCGCCCGCGTCCCGCAGCACCAGGCAGTCCTCGGGGACGAGGTCGGCCACCCCGTACACGGGGTCGGTGGTGTCGGTGAGTTCCGCGACCAGCGCGGCGCGCCCCACGGCGTCCAGGATGCGGCGGCCGCTGTAGACGAAGGCCTGGATGCCGCGCAGGTCGACGCCGACCAGTACCCCGGTGGCCGGAGGGGCGGGGGCCGGGGTTTCCTGAACCGGGGCTTCGGGGGCCGGGACGTCGGGGGGCTGGTCGGACGCGTGGGGGACGCGGGGTCGGTGGGCGGGGCGGGGTTCGGTCGGTCGGTGCTCGGGGGCCTGGGTCACCGCGACGGACTCCTCGTGACCGGTGGACGGCGGGAACGCGCGGGGCTCCGCGCGGGAACGGGAGCCCTTCCGACCTCTCTCGGACGGTGACGGCGTCCTCACCACCCAACCAGGAGCGATCGCCTCCCGTCACCCCGATGGCCCCATCCGGTCACTCCCGCCCCCGTGGGCCGTGGGGCCGCGATGACGCGGGCACGAAAGGACCCCGCGCCCCCGGGCCCGGAGGCTCGCCCGTGTCTGCGGTCCCCCTCCGGGCCCTCACGTTCTCGGGCCCTTCCGTTCCTCGGTCGGCCTCCTGCCGGTGCGCGGTGGTCCGTCCGCCCGGTGCGGCGACGCCCCCTCTGCCCGGGAGAGTCCGGCCCTGTCCGAGAGAGCACAGTGCACGGACCCTCCCCCGCCCGACAGCAGAGAGGCCCCTCATGGCGACCCCGAGCAGACACGACCGGCTCACCCGATCCGAACGCGACCGCCCCTCCGGAGGCAAGCGCACCGGCCCCGCCCTGTCTCCCGAGGACCTCGTACCCCACCTGCTCGGGCTGGCCCGGACCCTGCGCGAGGGGGACGGGCGCACCCCGCCCGAACCCGTGCCGCACGAACGAACGCGCTGACTCCCGGCCCGGGTAACCATCCGGGCCGGGCACGGGCGAGGACGAGAGAGGGGCTCCCACCCCGTCCACCGGGTGGGAGCCGTGAGGGCGGCCGCGCGGCCGCCGGGGTGGGGCACCGGCCCCCGCCCGCCGTCCTCGGGCGGGAACCGGCGGTCTGTGGGTCAGTCGAACAACGTGCCCCCGAACTCCTCCGCCTCGGCCACCGCGTGCGCGTCGACCGGCCCGGGGCGGACGTGCCGGACGCGGTGGGCGGTGCGCGGAACCGGCCGTGGGGCGGGCACGCGCGCCGTGATCGGGGTTCGTGTGACCGTGTCCACCCGCACCGCGCCGAAGCCCCGTGCGGTGTGCTTGCCGACCCCCGCGAGTTCGAGGAGCTCCAACAGGGCGGCGAAGGTCCCGGCCTCGCCCGGACCGCCGTCGACCAGGTCCAGGCGCAGGCCCCCCTGCCAGCCCCGCACGGTGTGCCCCTCCGTGTGCGGGTGCTCGGCGAGCGCCACCTCCTCGCCGGGCAGCGCCGAACGGCGGACCCGGCCCAGCACGGCCAGGGCGTTCTCCAGCCAGGGCCCGACCAGCGCGGGCGGGGCGAACCTGGCCACCGCGCCCACGGCGCCGCTGCCCCCGACGATGCCGCCACCGGACCGGTGCACGGCCCCGAAGAGCCGCCGGGGGTCGGGCCACACGTGCGGGACGCGCTCCCCCGTGGTGTCGCGGGTGGTCGTCACCACCGGAGTGCCGGTGCGCACCTCGGCGGCGCGCACGGCGACGCTCCGGCGCCCGGGGCCGAGCAACGCGGTGTAGGGGGTGTCGAAGGTCCGGGTGACCGAGAGGAGCTCGAATCGGTGGTCGCCGACCCGGTGGACCCGGCCGACCAGTTCGCCGGGGTCGACGGGCGCAGGATCGTCGTCCAGCCAGGTGAGGGTCCACAGGTACAGGCGGTCGCCCAGCGGGGTCGGCCAACCGTTCATCACCCAGCGCTTGGCCGAGGTGTGCTCGGCCCGCGTCTGCGGCCACCAGCGGTTGAGCAGCCCGTGGCAGTCCTCGGGGCGGACGGGCCGCGCCGCGTCGGCCCGGTCCCTGAGGATCAGGGTCCACCGTCTGGGCACCGGACTCCACCCCTCCCGTGGTCGGGACGGCGCACCGGGCACCGTCCTCGGTCGTCCCACGACTACTCTCGGACAGTCCCGGCGCGCCGCGTCATCCGGGGGTGCGCTCGGGCTTCACGCGCCCTCGGCCATCTCGAGCAGACGCAGCACGGTACGCCAGTTGCGGGCGGTGACCTCCCCCGGGCAGTTCCGGGCGACCACCGCGGGCAGCCGGGCCGCGCGCACCCCGAGCTCGTGGTGGGTGAACACCTCGGTGGCGGTGACGACCATCTCCTCGCGCGGATGGGTGGCGGGGTCGATCGCGGCGAGCGCGGCGGTGTCCACGGGTTCCGAGCAGAACAGCACCATGAACGCGGAGGGGTCGCCCACCGTCAGGGTGTTGGCCGCCACGGCGGCGCGGAGCTGGTCGAGCGTGCGGGTCACCACCGGGACGTCCAGGTCGAACCGGTCGCGGAGAGCGGAGCGCACGGCGGCGCCCACCGCCCCGGGATCGCTCTCCGACGAGGTCAGCACGGCGTTACCGCTCTGGATGTAGGTGGCCACGTCCGTGTACCCGAGACCGGAGAGCAGGTCCCGCAGGTCCGCCATGGCCACCTTGCGGTGCCCGCCGACGTTGATGCCGCGCAGCAGCACGATGTGTCTGGTCATACCGGCCATGGTGTCGCGGACCGACGACAGCGGCGAGGTTGTCCGCGCGCAGGCCCGGGGACGACAATGGGTCGGACCCCGTCGGCCCCGATCTCCACCCCGGAGGGCGTATGCCCCGCCTGCACCACACCTTCACGCTCACCGCCCTGGACCGGGGGGACGTCGCCCGGACCGTGTCCTCGGCGTACGGGGTCGTGCGCGGCGCGCGTTTCGGCCCGGACGGGGCTCTGCTCCCTCCCACCGAAGAGGAGCTGCGGCGCCTGGAGCGCCGCGCCGAGGCACGGGGAATCGTGCCGGACGCCGAGGAGAGGGCCGCCTACCAGCGGGCCTTCGAGGACCCGCCGGGCCACGCCGAGGGTTCCGGGGAGGCCGTTTCCGAAGGTGACGACCGCGGCTCGGCCGAACGGGAACTGGACGCGCACGACCTGGCGGAAGAGGCCGCGTTGGGCGAGGCCCGGCTCTCCCTGCGGCTGCTGTCCGGTGAGCACCTCGCCCCCGGCAGCGCCTACCTGGTCACCGAGGTCGATGCCGAGGGGCGTCCGGTCTTCGAGACCGACGGCGACGGCTGGGTGGGCACCGACCTCACCGTCACCTCCTGGAACGAGTCGGGGCGGTGCGCGGTCGACTTCGCCATGCGCGAGGACGCCGGGGCCGCGGACGGCGCCTCGCCCCGGGGCGAGAGCACCACCACGACCGGGACGGTGGTCCACGACCACGTCCAGGAGACCCTGACCGTCGAGGCCGACCTGCGCCTGCCCGTCGAGAGCGCCATGGCGCGCTGGGGGTCGGGCCTCCTGCGGGCCCGTGTGCGGGTGCGGGTCGACCTGCCCGGTTGGTACGCGGCCGCCTCCGGAGCCGCGACCGTGCCTCCGGTGACCCTGGAGGTGGAGCACCGGCTGGTCCGGGCGAGCGGGGAGGCGGTCCCCGCGCCGGGCCCGGAGGGGGCGTGGTCGGTCTCCGGCCGTTTGGAGGTGCGCGGAGTCGGGCTGTCCCGCCCCCTCGTGGCCGCGGCCGGGTGGGCCCTGGGCCGTTCGTTGCGCCGCTCCGACGCGTGGTCCCTGGAGGCGCGTGCCGCCGCGTTCGAGGCGGGCTGGGACGGGATCGCCCGCGCGCTCCCCGAGTTCCCCGCCCTGCTCGACGAACTGGCCGCCGTCCTCGCCGACGCCCGCCCCCAGTAGGGCCGACCGATCCGGACGCCCGACCGCCCGGGCGGCCCCGAGCACGGTCCGGACGCCCGTGGGCCCGGGGTCCCTGGGCACCGGGCACCGGGCACCGGCGATCAGTCGCGATCGGCGCCCCACCCGGTGAGCGAGCGCACCCGCAGCTCCGTGAAGCGCGCGCTGTTGCGCTCCCGGGAGAGCAGGCTGCCGACGATCGCGCACGCGAAGCCGACGGGCACGGCGACCAGTGCCGGGTTCTCCATCGGGAAGACCTGGATGTCGATCCACGCGGGCAGCACCGACAGGTTCTCACCGGTGACCGGATCGGTCTTGCCGGACATCACCGGGGAGAGCAGCATCAGCACCAGCGTGGCCGACAGCCCCCCGTAGACGCCCCACTCCACGCCCCGGGTGTTGAAGCGGCGCCAGAACAGGGTGAGCACGATGACGGGCAGGTTCGCGGCGGCCGCGATCGCGAAGGCCAACCCCACCAGGAAGGCGACGTTCTGCCCCTGGGCCTGCACCGCCAGGGCGATGGCGAGGGCGCCGATCACACAGGCCGAGAACCGGGCGACCCCCACCTCCTGGGACTCGCGCGGGCGGCCCCACATGAGGACGTGTCCGAACAGGTCGTGCGCGATCGACGAGGACGAGGCGAGCGTGAGGCTGGCGATGACCGCGAGGATGGTCGCCAGCGCCACCGCCGAGATGAGCGCGAGGAGTACGGCGGCCCCCACCGGCCCCGCGGTCTGACGGCCCACCTCCTCGGCGAGCAACGGGACCGCGGAGTTCCCCGAGGGGTCCAGGGCCGTGATCCGCTCGGAGCCCACCAGGGCCGCGGCGCCGAACCCCAGGGCGAGGGTCATCAGGTAGAAGGCGCCCACCATGGCGATGGTGCGGTTGACCGAGGAGCGTGCGGCCCGGCCGTCGGGCACCGTGTAGAAGCGGATGAGGATGTGCGGCAGGGCGACGGTGCCCAGGACCAGTGCCAGTCCCAGGCTGATCAGGTCCAGCTTGTTGAAGAGGGTACGGGCCGCGTCCCCGGGGACCTCGACGCCGAACCGGAGCCCGGGTTCGAGGAAGGCCTGCCCGTGACCGCTGGCCTCGGCGGCGCCGCCGAGCAGCGCGCGCGGGTCGAAGGAGAACAGGGCCAGCACCAGGACGGTGAGCAGACCGCTGGCGGTGAGCAACACCACGGCCTTGATGATCTGGAGCCAGGTGGCCGCCTTCATGCCGCCGTACATGACGTACACGATCATCAGAACGCCCACCAGGACGATGGCTCCGGTGCGCGCCTGGCCCGCGCTCAGGCCGAGGAAGGTGCCGCCGTCGTGCAGACCCAGCAGGACCGAGACCAGGGCGCCCGCCCCGACCATCTGCGCGACCAGGTAGAACACGCACACGGTGACCGTGGACACGGTGCAGGCCAGGCGCACGCGCATCCGGCGCATGCGGAAGGCGGGCAGGTCGGCCATGGTGAAGCGGCCGGTGTTGCGTGTGAGCTGCGCCATGGGCAGGACCAGCAGCCAGGCCACCAGGAAGCCGATGGAGTACAGGAAGCCGTCGTATCCCTGGAGGGCGATCATCCCTGCGATGCCCAGGAAGGACGCCGCGGAGAGGTAGTCGCCGGTCAGGGCCAGGCCGTTCTGGGTGCTGGAGAAGCCGCGCCCTCCGGCGTAGAAGTCGACGGCGCCCTGGGTGGTACGCCGGGCCCGCACCGTGATGACCAGCGTGACCAGCACGAACAGGGCGCACAGACCGATGGTCCAGGCGTGCGCGGTCTGGATCGGGGTGTCGAGGACCGTGCTCGGAGGCACCGGGGCGAGGATCTCCATCAAAGGACCGCCCGTCCGTCGAGGGTGTCCTCGGCCCGGGCCCGGTCGCGGAGCCCCTCCGCGAGGGGGTCGATGGCACGCGCGGAGAACCGGCCGAACGCCCAGGCGAGGGCGAAGGTGAGCAGGAACTGACCGATGCCCATCACCAGGGCGACGTTGACCTGGTCGGCGACGCGCACACTCATGAAATCACGCGCGTAGGCGGAAAGGAGGAGATAGGAAAGGTAACTCAGCAGGAAGGTGCCGACCAACAGTCCGGATTGGACTGCGAATCTCCTTCGGAGTTTCACGAATGCGGGATCGACCGACAGACGTTCACAGGCGTGCGCCATATCCGCCCCGGCCCGACCCCGCGCCGATCCGCCGTGGTCGGCGGCGAGCGTTTCCCCCGGCCCGCCGCCGCGCCTTCCGGACGTACCTTCCATGTACTCGACCACGATCATCCCCCCGAACACACGACATCGCTCCCCGCGTCCGCGCGGGGCCCTGGTCTGTGGCGCCGATTCCGTTCCCCCACGGACCGGCCTTTCCCCGGCGCGCGCCCGCCTGGACGCGTCGGCCGGTTTCCCGGGCCGATCCGCCTTCGTCACCGGCACGGCCCCTCGAACCCGAGTGGAACTCACACTAACCACAGCCCGCCCGCCTTGTTCGCCACATACACAAATCGGTTGGGGCGAATGCGGGAACAGGAACGAAAAGGGGAGAACGGTTATGCGGAACGCGCACCGGGAACACGCGGACTCGGCTCCGACCCCCGGGATCACGGACCGTCACCCGAATGGACCGCCTGGTCATCCCGGGCACACGCGTCGCGGGACGGCGCGACGACCCCTCCGACTTCGCTAGGCTTCGGGGCGACCCCGACCCATCACGGAAACCGGTCTCATCACCCGTTTCCGTGTTCGTACACGTGTATGATTACAGGGTCCGCACAGTTCACGCGATACCGAAGGGAAATCCCCGCCGTGGTCACCGAGGTCTTCACGCGCAAGTACTGCGATCCCCACGCCGTCCGCGAGGAGAAGGTCGAGGCGACTGAGGTCATCCAGTTCGCCTGGGAGGGCGCCGTCCGCGAGGTCGACGCCTGCGAGGAGTGCTTCAAGGAGCACGAGACCCGCTACGAGCCCCTCGTCGACTACTCGCGTCCGGTGAAGAAGCGTCGCGCCACGACCAAGAAGGCCGCCGCCCCCACCGCCGAGAAGCCCGAGGGCTCCGACAGCGACGCGGACGGCGACGACGACAACTAGGTCGTGCGAGGTCCGGGGCCGCCCCCGGACCACTCCCTAGGTTCATCCGGCCGTTCCCGCTCGGAAACGGCCGGACCGGCCTCATCGCGTCAACCGCGAAACGGGGGTCGGCGGGCACCGGTGTGCCCGTCGGCCCCCGTTCGCGTACGTGCCGTCCGCGTGCTCCCGCGCGCGAGGCGGGGCTCCCCGGCCTCGGCGAGCCACACGCCGGCCGGGCGGGCACGGGTCACGCACCGCCCGCGTCGTCGATGCCTCCGGGGGTGACGGTCTGGTCCAGGACGAACTCCACGTAGGCCTCGGCGTCCGGCCCCAAGGGCAGCGCCTCGGGGGTCGCGTGGACGAGTTGTGTGTAGCCGAGCCAGGTGGAGAAGGCGAGCAGGGCCCGCTGCCGGGCGCGGTCGGGCGAGGCGCCCAACTCCTCGTACAGGGCCGCCACGTAGGCGATCCGTCGTTCGGTGACCCGGGAGACGGTGGCGGCCACACCGTGGCCGCGCGGCTCGCGCACGACGCCTTCGACGACTCCCACCACGCGACGCCTTCGCCGTGGAGGCCCGACCCTGCACCCGCCAGCCGGTGCGCGATGCTCCGCCGCGCCGCGCACCGGCTGGCGGACCGGGCCTGGGCCGCCCGCCGCGAGGGCGCCCCGCGGGCGTGACGACCCGCGGCCCCGGCGTGCGGGCCCCGCCTACGGCCTGCCCGCGACCAGGGCACCGTCCTTCCACACCGCCGCCACCTGGGGCACACCCGGGCGGTAGGCCAGATACAGGTGGTTGGGCGCGTCGAGCAGGGTCAGGTCGGCCCGGCCCCCCGGCGACAGGCGGCCCACGTCGTCGCGGCGCAGTGCCAGCGCCCCGCCCCGGGTCGCCGCCCACACCGCCTCGTCCGGGGTCATCCCCATGTCCCGTACGGCCACGGCGACACAGAACGCCAGACTGGACGTGAAGCACGAGCCTGGGTTGCAGTCGCTGGCCAGGGCCACCAGAGCGCCCGCGTCGATGAGGGCGCGGGCGTCCGGATAGGGCTGACGGGTGGAGAAGTCCACCCCCGGAAGCAGCGTCGCCACCGTGGGCTCGGGCCGCCGCGCCGCCTGGGCCAAGGCGTCCACGTCCTCACCGGTCAGGTACGTGCAGTGGTCCACCGAGGCGGCCCCCAGCTCCACCGCGAGCCGGACCCCCGGCCCCTCGCCCAACTGGTTGCCGTGTACGCGGGGCAGCAGCCCGCGTTCCATCCCGGCGGCGAGCACCCGGCGCGAGGCCTCCTCGTCGAAGGCGCCGCGCTCGCAGAACACGTCCACCCAGCGGGCGTGCGGCGCGCAGGCGTCCAGCATCGGCCCGGTGACCAGGTCGACGTAGGCGCCCGGATCGTCGGCGTACTCGGGAGCGACCACGTGTGCGCCCAGGAAGGTGACCTCGTCGGTGACCCGGCCGGCGACCTCCAGGGAGCGGCGCTCGTCCTCCACGGTCAGCCCGTACCCGGACTTGACCTCCAGGGTGGTGGTGCCCTGGCTGTGCGCCTCGCGGACGAAGCGGCGGGCCCCGGCCAGCAGTTCGGCGTCGGAGGCGGCGCGGGTGGCCGCGACGGTGGTGCGGATACCGCCCGCCGAGTAGGGGGTACCGCTCATCCGGGCGGCGAACTCGCGGCTGCGGTCCCCGGCGAACACGATGTGGGAGTGGCTGTCCACGAACCCCGGCAGCACGCACCGTCCGGCGGCGTCCACCCGGACGTCGGCGTCGGGAGCCTGCGCGCGCGGCCCCGCCCAGGCCACCCGGCCGTCCTCGATCACCAGGGCGGCGTCCTCGATCTCACCGAGGGGGCCCTTGCCCCGTTCGGGATCGTTGGTCACCAGGGTGCCGATGGCGTCGACGAGGACGGTGCCGGGCGTCGCGGGCTCGGTCGGGGTGTCGGGGCCGTTCGGGGTCACAGCAGCTCCTTGATGGCGGCGTCGAGTTCTCGGGCGGTGTCGGGCAGGCTCAGGTGCGCGCCGTCGCGGACGGTCCACGCGCCGTCGACCATCACGTGGCGGACGTCGGCGGCGGAGGCGGCGAAGACCACGGCGTCGGTGGCCCGCTCGGGATCGGCCCCGGACAGCCGCACGCCGTCCAGGGACACGGTGACCAGGTCGGCGCGGGCTCCGGGGGTGAGCGTTCCCGCGTCGTGCCAGCCGAGCCCCGCGTGCCCGTCGGAGGTGGCGGCGCGCAGCAGCTCCGCGCTGCCCAGCGTGCCACGGCGGTGGGTGCGCAGGCGTTCGTGCAGTTCCACCGCGCGCGCCTCCTCGAACAGGTCGAGCTGGGCGTGCTGGTCGGTGCCCAGGCTCAGGGGAACCCGGTGCGGACCGTCCGTGAGGTCGCCGGTGCGCGGCAGCCCGTCCGCGAGGTCGCGCTCGGTGGTCGGGCACAGGCACACGGCGCAGCCGCTCCCCCGGACGGTGTCGACGTCGGCGTCGGTGAGGTGGGTGGCGTGCACCAGGGTGGTGCGTTCGGTGAGGGCGCCCGCGTCGGCCAGCACCCGCACGGGGGTGGTGCCGTACGCGGCCAGGCAGGCGGCGTTCTCGGCGGGTTGCTCGGAGACGTGGACGTGCAGGGGCAGCCCGCCGGTGTCCGCGAGACGGACGACGGTCGGCAGGTCGGCGGCGGGGACGGCGCGGACCGAGTGCGCGGCCGCTCCCACGCGGGCGTGCGCGCCCCGGGGCGTGAACGCGCCGACCCGGGCGGCCCAGGCCTCGGCGGAGCCGTCGCCGAAGCGCAGCTGCGGCCCGGCCAACGGCCGGTGCGTGCCGTCCTCCGCCATCCCTCCGGACAGGTAGCACACGTCCAGGAGGGTGATGCGCACGCCCGCCTCGGCGGCGGCCGCCATCAGGGCCTCGCCCATGGCGTTGGGGTCGTCGTAGGGGCGTCCGCCGGGGCCGTGGTGCAGGTAGTGGAACTCGCCCACGCAGGCCACCCCGGCCAGGGCCATCTCGGCGTAGGCGGCGCGGGCCAGACGGTGGTAGGAGTCGGGGTCGAGGCGCTCGGCCGCGCGGTACATCACCTCGCGCCAGGTCCAGAAGGACCCGCCGTCGGTGTGGGTGCGGCCGCGCAGCGCCCGGTGGAAGGCGTGCGAGTGGGCGTTGGCCAGGCCGGGCAGGGTGAGGCCGGGCAGGCGCTCGGCGCCGCCCGGGTCAGCCCCCGTGACGACGGAGGTCAGCCGCCCGTCCTCGACGGTGAGGAGCACCCCGGCTTCGGGAGCCTCACCGCCCAGCCACGCCCACTCGCACCAGTACCGGCGCGCCCGCGCACCCGGTGTGCTCGGGCCGAGCCCCCGCGCGTTCGGCCCGAGCGGGGCCCGGGCGTGAGGGGCCGGGGCGCCCGGGACCGTCGGGGAACCCGACCCGCGCGGACTCCGTGCGCGCGGGGCGCGCGGGTGTTCCGATCGGTCGGTCACCGGCCGCCTCCGGGAACGGCGAGAAGGTCGGCCAGAACGTCCGCCAGGGCGAGGACCCCGGCGTGGGAGTCCTCGGGCCGGGCCCACTCCTGCGGCGAGTGCGAGATCCCGCTCGGGTTGCGCACGTACAGCATCGCGGTGGGCACGTGAGCGGAGAGCACCCCGGCGTCGTGCCCGGCCCCGGTGGGCAGGACCGGCACCGGACCTGCCGCCTCGGCGGCCCGGGTACCCACGATCCCGGCCAGCCGGTCCCTGAGGTCGTGCGAGAACTCCACCAGAGGGGTGGTGGACTCGGCCGTCATCGCGAGGGAGACCCCGTGGTCGTGGGCGGCCCGGTCGGCGGCCTCGCGTACACCCTCGACCACCGACTCCAGAGCGGCCCGGTCGGCGGCTCGGGCGTCCAGCCAGGCGCTGACCAGCGAGGGGATCGCGTTGGTGCCGTTGGGGGTGATCAGGCCCTTGGCCACGGTGGCCCGGGCCCCGTGCCGCTCGGCCAGGGCGCGGGCGGCCAGGATCGTGTGGGCGAACGGGAGCATGGGGTCCGCGCGGTCCTCCAGACGGGTGGTGCCCGCGTGGTCGGCCCGGCCCCGGAAGTCCATCCGCCACCGGCCGTGCGGCCAGATCGCGCTGGCCACCCCCACCGCGTGGTCGGTGTCCTCCAGCGCACGCCCCTGCTCGACGTGCAGCTCGACGAACACGTCCAGCCAGGAGAGGAGTTCGGGGTCGGGTCCGATCGCCTCGGGGTCCAACCCCGCCCCCGCCATGGCCCGCTCCCAGGTGACACCGGAGGCGTCGGTGAGGGAGCGCGCGCGTGCCGGGTCGATCTCCCCGGTGGTCAGGCGGCTGCCCAGGCAGGGCACCCCGAACCGGCCGCCCTCCTCCTCGACGAGCACGCCCAGGACCAGCGGCCGTGCGGGGATGAACCCGCGTGCGCGCAGTTCGTCGACGGCCGCCAGGGCGCTGGCCACGCCGAGGGGCCCGTCGAAGGCCCCGCCGTCGGGCACCGAGTCCAGGTGCGAGCCGGTGGCCACCGCGCCCGGGCCGGGCGTGCCCCACCAGGCCCACAGGTTGCCGTTGCGGTCGGTGCGCACGTCCAGGCCCCGGGCGGCGGCCGCCTCGGTGAACCAGGCGCGGGCGTCGGTGTCGGCGCCCGCCCAGGTGTACCGGTGGTAGCCGCCGCTGTCGGCGGAGCGGCCCACCGGAGCCAGGTCGGCCCAGAGCTGGTCGAAGCTCACTCGCCCTCCTTCATGGGGACGCGGATGCCGTGCGCCTCGGCGACCCGTTCGGCCTCCTCGTACCCGGCGTCCACGTGCCGGACGACGCCCATGGCCGGATCGTTGGTGAGCACCCTCTGGAGCTTGGCGGCGGCCAGCTCGGTGCCGTCCGCGACACTCACCTGACCGGCGTGGATGGAGCGGCCCATGCCGACCCCGCCGCCGTGGTGGATGGACACCCAGGAGGCACCGGAGGAGGTGTTGACCAGGGCGTTGAGCAGCGGCCAGTCGGCGATCGCGTCCGAACCGTCCTTCATGCCCTCGGTCTCGCGGTAGGGCGAGGCCACCGACCCGGTGTCCAGGTGGTCGCGACCGATCGCCAGCGGCGCGGTGATCTCCCCGGAGGCCACCAGTTCGTTGAAGCGCTGCCCGGCCGCGGCCCGCTCACCCTGGCCCAGCCAGCAGATCCGGGCGGGCAGACCCTGGAAGGCGACCCGCTCGCGCGCCATGCGAATCCACCGGGCCAGGTGCTCGTTGTCGGGGAACAGGTCGAGGACGGCCTCGTCGGTGCGGGCGATGTCGGCGGGGTCCCCGGACAGCGCGGCCCACCGAAACGGGCCCTTGCCCTCGCAGAACAGGGGACGGATGTAGGCGGGCACGAAGCCGGGGAAGTCGAACGCGCGGGTGAAGCCGCCCTCGCGCGCCTCGTCACGGATGGAGTTCCCGTAGTCGAAGACCTCCGAGCCCGCGTCGAGGAAGCCCACCATGGCCTCCACGTGCGCGGCCATGGACTCCCTGGCCCGGAGGGTGAACTCCTCGGGCTTGGCGGCGGCCAGCCCCTTCCAGTCCTCGAAGGCCACGCCCGCCGGAAGGTAGGCGAGCGGGTCGTGCGCCGACGTCTGGTCGGTGACGACGTCGATCGGCGCGCCCCGGGAGAGGAGTTCGGGGAAGACCTCGGCGGCGTTGCCCAGGACGCCGATGGACAGCGGTCGGCGCTCGTCGCGGGCGCGCACCGCGAGGTCCAGGGCCTCGTCGAGGTCGGCGGCGCGCACGTCGAGGTAGCGGTGCTCGATGCGGCGGTCGATCCGGCTGCCGTCGCACTCGACCACGATCGCCACACCGTCGTTCATGGTGACGGCCAGGGGCTGGGCGCCACCCATGCCCCCGAGCCCGGCGGTCAGGGTGATGGTTCCGGCGAGAGTACCCCCGAACTTCTTCGCGGCCACGGCCGCGAAGGTCTCGTAGGTGCCCTGGAGGATGCCCTGGGTGCCGATGTAGATCCACGACCCGGCGGTCATCTGCCCGTACATGGTCAGGCCCTCGGCCTCCAGGCGGCGGAACTCGGGCCAGTTGGCCCAGTCCCCCACCAGGTTGCTGTTGGCCAGCAGCACGCGCGGCGCCCACTCGTGGGTGCGCATGATGCCGACCGGGCGGCCGGACTGCACCAGCAGCGTCTCGTCGCCCTCCAGGTCGCGCAGGGAGGCGGTGATGCGGTCGAAGCTGCGCCAGTCACGCGCGGCCTTGCCGGTGCCGCCGTAGACGACCAGGTCCTCGGGGTGTTCGGCCACCTCGGGGTCGAGGTTGTTGTGGAACATGCGCAGGGCCGCCTCCTGCTGCCAGCCCTTGGCCGACAGGGTGAGGCCGCGGGCCGCGCGGACGGTGCGGGGTGTGCTCATCGTAGTCTCCGGGGGGTTAGGCGAGGGGGGTGACGGTCTCGGCGGCCTCAACGACCGAACCGTCGGCGACCAGGGCGGCCACGGCGGCGATCTCGGGGGCCAGGTAGCGGTCGGGACCGGGTCCCGCGACCCGTTCGCGCACCGTGCGCAGGACGGCGCCGGTGGCGGGTCCGGGCTCCAGCGGGGAGCGCAGGTCCAGGGCGCGGGCGGCGGTCAGCAGCTCCACGGCCAGCACGGTGGTGAGCCCGTCGACGGCGCGGCGCAGCTTGCGCGCGGCGGACCAGCCCATGGACACGTGGTCCTCCTGCATGGCGGAGCTGGGGATGGAGTCGACGCTGGCGGGAACCGCCAGGCGCTTGAGCTCGGAGACGATCGCGGCCTGGGTGTACTGGGCGATCATGTGGCCGGAGTCCACTCCGGGGTCGTCGGCCAGGAAGGCCGGGAGCCCGTGCGAGCGGGAGACGTCGAGCATGCGGTCGGTGCGGCGTTCGGCGATCGAGGCGGTGTCGGCCACGGCCACGGCCAGGAAGTCCAGGACGTAGGCGACCGGGGCCCCGTGGAAGTTGCCGTTGGACTCCACCCGGCCGTCGTCGAGCACCACCGGGTTGTCGATGACGCTGTCGAGTTCGCGCCCGGCCACGAGCAGGGCGTGGGCGAGGGTGTCGCGGGCGGCCCCGGCCACCTGCGGGGCGCAGCGCAGCGAGTAGGCGTCCTGGACGCGGTTGCAGTCCGGCCCCCGGTGGGAGGCGACGATCGGCGAGTCGGCGAGCATCGCGCGCAGGTTCGAGGCGGAGGCGGCCTGACCCGGGTGCGGGCGCAGTCTCTGGAGCTCCTCGGCGAAGACCCGGTCGGTGCCGAGCAGGGCCTCGACGCTCATGGCGGCGGTGATGTCGGCGACCTTGAGCAGGCGCTCCAGGTCCACGCAGGCGATGGCGAGCATGCCGAGCATGCCGTCCGTGCCGTTGATGAGGGCCAGGCCCTCCTTGGCGCCGAGCTCCACGGGCGTGATTCCCGCCGAGGCCAGGGCCTGCCCGGCCTCCCTGAGCTCACCGTCGGCGCCCCGGACCCGCCCCTCGCCCATGAGTGCCAGGGCGACGTGGGAGAGCGGCGCGAGGTCGCCGGAGCAGCCCAGGCTGCCGTACTCGTGGACGACGGGGGTGATCCCGGCGTTGAGCAGGGCGGCCAGGGTCTCGACGGTGACGACCTGGACCCCGGTGTTGCCCGAGGCCAGGGTGCGCAGGCGCAGCAGCATCAGGGCGCGCACGACCTCGCGCTCCACCTCGGGTCCGGCCCCGGCGGCATGGGAGCGGATGAGGGAGCGCTGGAGGCGGGCGCGCAGGTCGGGGGCGATGTGCCGGGTGGCCAGCGCGCCGAACCCGGTGCTGACGCCGTAGGCGGGCACCTCGCCCCGGGCGAGCGCCTCGACCTGTTCGCGGCCGTGGCGCACGGCCTTGCGGGTGTCCTCGCTGAGGACGACCTGGGCGCCCTCGCGGGCGACGGAGAGGACCTGGGCCGGGGTGAGCGGAGCACCGCCGACGGCAACGGAAGGAACTGCTGTGGACATGCCCCCATTCGACCGTGCCCGGGCCCGCTCCGGAAGTGCCAACACGAGGGTTCTGTCCGAGATACCAGACACCTCGGAGAGCTAGCGGATGACCCGCACCTCGCACCCGAGACCGGGAGCCGCCGCGATACGCGCGTCCACGGTGACCAGCGCACAGTCCAGGGCTTCGGCGACGGCCGCGTAGACCGCGTCGTAGGCGCTCAGATGATGGCGGAGCTCCCACGCCCGGTGATAGATCGACCCCGTGGCGTCCACATCACTGATGGCCCGCGTACACAGAGCGGCGCCACTATGGCGCCACAACCGCACGTGCCGAGTCCATGACACCCTTGGGGCATGAGTGTTGTTCCGGCGGCCACGCGCGCGCTGCGGCTGCTGCGCTTCCTGGCCTCCCGGCCGGGCCCCGTCTCGGCCTCGGCGATCGCCACCGGCCTCGGCCTGCCCCGGTCCAGCGTCTACCAGCTGTTGGAGGCGATGGCCGAGGAGGGGTTCGTGACCCACCTGCCCGAGGATCGGCGGTGGGGGCTCGGCGTGGCCGCCTTCGAGATCGGTTCGGCCTACCTGCGCCACGACGGCGTCGAACGGCTGGCCCGGCCCCTGCTGCACCAGCTCACCGAGACCACCGGCGCCACCGCGCACCTGGGGGTCCTGCACGGAGCCGACACGCTCTACCTGCTCAAGGAGCAGCCCCCGCACGCGCCCACCCTGATCACCGGTGTGGGAGTGCGCCTGCCCGCGCACCTGACCGCGTCGGGGCGGGCCATGCTGGCCCGACTGCCACGCGCCCAGGTGCGGGCGCTGTACCCGGACACGGGGGCCTTCACCGACCGCACCGGGCGCGGTCCGACCACCCTGGGGCAACTGCGAGAGCTGTTGGCCGAGGAGCGCCGTCAGGGGTGGTCGATCGAGAGCGGCCAGGTCACCGAGGGGTTCCTCTCGGTGGCGGCGGCGGCCTCGGACCACAACGGGCGCCCGGCCGCCGCGATCAGCCTCACCGTGCCGGCGGCCCGGCCGGTCACCCCCCGGGCGCTGGCCTCCCGAGTGCGGGACGCGGCCGGGGAGCTCACCCGCAGGCTCAGCGGGAGGTCGCCCTAACCGCGGCGAGCGCGCAGGGGCGGGGTCCGCTCGACGATCGACGGCAGCGGCGCGGTGCGCTCCACCATCTTGAGGATGTGCTCCTTGCGGTCGCGCGGAACCTGCACGTAGAACTGCGTGGCGGCCTCGGGGTCGACCTCCAGGTCCAGGCTCTCGGGGGTTTCGGCCCAGGTGGGCAGTTCGGGGTCGGTGCGGTGGGTGTCCAGCGCGAACTCGATGAAGTAGGTGATCCTGCGTCCGCCGGTGTGCACCTCGCGGATGCGGCGGATCTCCGGCCAGGCGATGAAGGTGCCCTCCCCCGGGAACCACCACTTGCGCTCCTGGAGCACGGTGACGCCGTCACTGTCGGCGCTGATGCCCTGCCGGGTGATGCGCTGCGGCAGCCCGCGCACGAGGAAAACGTTGCTGCCGGGGCCGATGAAGAACATGACCAGCGCCGCGAACGCCCACAGGGACACCGAGCCGACCGTGGTCTCCTCCCGCAGAACGTGCCAGAGCATGGACCCCACCACAACGGCGAAGCCGAGGGTGAGACCGCCGGAGAAGTAGGCCGCCGTCATCCACATGCGGGTGTTGGGGCCGCGCAGGCTGACGTAGCGGCGCAGGTGGGACACGCTCGCGGGCGGCTGGGTCAGGTCCGAGGGGACACCCCGTGTCTCAGGGGGGACGTCCGGTGGTTCGGGGGAGGCCATACCTCCCATTCTTCCAAGGTTCGGGGGTGCTTGGTGCGCCGCGTCACGCGCTTTCCCGGCCATGTGCGGTCAATACCGGCGAACGGCTGATCTCCGCCCCTCCTCGGCGCTACAGTCCTGTCCCATGAGGCGCAGCACGCGAGAGTACGAGACCGCACTCCTGGTGGACGGCGAGGTCCTGGTGATCGAGGGGATCGTCTACCGGGGTCGCACCATGCTGGACGAGGAGGGGGCGGAGCGGTTCGCGCCGTTGGAGCGCTGGGCCACGACCGTGGCCGAGAGCCTGGGAAGGCCGGTGACCTGGTGTGCCGAGGCCAAGAACGAACCCGAGGCCCGGGGTACCGCGCGGCCCGGGCAGGTGCTTCAGAACCGCCTGGCGCTCTGAGCTCCGCACTTGGCGCACTGGAACTTGCGGTCGTCGCCGAGAATCCAGTCGTGGTCTCCGCCGGTGGGGCACGCTGACATCGACACCAACTCCTCAGGAAGGGGGCTTCGGGGGTGTGTGTCGGTCATCGTAATTCCCACAGGTCACACCGGTCTCGGGAATGAGAAGATCGGTCGTTCCCTCATGTCCGAAGCACCCCCGTCGCCGAGGCGTCCTCCCCCGGCACGCACGGGGGCCCGCGCCCGGTCCGGTGACCGGGGGCGGACCCCTGGGAACCCCGACGGCCGCGGGGGCCGTCCGGAGCCTAGTTCTGGGAGGCCCTCATGTGGGCCTCGACGGCGGCGCGGTCGGCGCGGAGCTTGGCCAGCGCCTCGTCGAGGATGAGTTTGCCCTCCTCCTCGCTGCGCCGCTCCTTCACGTACGCCAGGTGGGTCTTGTACGGCTCGGTGCGCGGCGGCGACGGCGGGTTGGCCTTGTCCTTGCCCGCGGGGAACCCGCAGCGCGGGCAGTCCCACTCGTCGGGAACGGCGGCCTCGCTGGCGAAGCTGGGCACGACCTCGTGCAGGTTCGCACAGTAGAACGGAACCCGGACACGCGGAGCGGCCTCGCCGCGCTCGGCCTCGCCCATAGGGCCGGCTCCGACTCGGCTGCCACGGATGGCGCTGCCACTACCCACGAAAAACTCCTTCAGCGAACTCGCTGCCTGACTCGGGCGCGATGGTCTTGTACGAGGGGCCTGCGGCCGATCGGCGCGCTACATTCCCCGGTTGATCAGCAGACCGAGGATGACGATCGTCACGATCCAGGTGATCCCGATACCGATGGTCATCCGGTCGAGGTTGCGCTCGACCACGGACGAACCGCCGAGCGAGGAGGTGACACCGCCGCCGAACATGTCGGAGAGGCCACCGCCCTTGCCCTTGTGCATCAGCACGAGGAGGACCAGCAGCACACTGAGAAGCATCACGAAGATGGACAGACCGAGGATCACACGCTCACCCGTAGCTCGACCCCGCAGCAGGGGGGAATGGACACCTCGGTCCCCCTTTTCCCCACCGTTCCGGGCCGACGGGAGGTGTCGGTCCGGGGCGGTCGCGGAAGGAGGAGACCGGGGACGTTTTCGGATTTTACCGTGCCGGTGAAGGCGCGGGCGGAGAAACCCCAAGGCAGGGCAATCCCCACAGCGAAGTCTAGCCCGAACCCGGCACCCGTCGCGCACCCGGCCCGTCACCCCTGGACGTCGGAGGGTGACGGGCCGGGCTCACGAGACGGTTGGTCAGCCGTTCTCGCCGAAACGGATCACCTTGGTGAACTCGTCGGCCTTGAGGCAGGCACCGCCGACCAGGGCGCCGTCGACGTCGTCCTTGGCCATGATGCCGGGGGCGTTGTCACCCTTGACCGAACCGCCGTACAGGACGCGGACCGCGTCGGCCACCTCGGCGGAGTACAGTTCGGCCAGACGGGCGCGGATCGCGGCGCACACCTCCTGGGCGTCCTCGGGGGTGGCGACCTCACCGGTGCCGATGGCCCACACCGGCTCGTAGGCGATGACGATCCGCTCGGCCTGCTCGGCCGGGATCTCCTTGAGGGCGCCGTCCAGCTGGGCCAGGACGTGCTCGACCTGCTGCCCGGCCTTGCGGACCTCCAGACCCTCGCCCACGCACAGGATCGGCACGATGTCGTTCTTGTAGGCGGCCTTGACCTTGGCGTTCACGAGGGCGTCGTCCTCGTTGTGGTACTCGCGGCGCTCGGAGTGACCCACCAGGACGTAGGAGCACTCCAGCTTGGCGAGCATCGAACCGGAGATCTCGCCGGTGTAGGCGCCCTTGTCGTGGGCGGAGATGTCCTGCGCACCGAAGCGGATGCTCAGCTTGTCCCCGTCCACGAGCGTCTGCACGCTGCGCAGGTCGGTGAACGGCGGCAGGACGACGACCTCGGCGTTCTCGTAGTCCTTCTCGTTGAGGGCGAAGGCCAGCTTCTGGACGAGCGCGATCGCCTCGAAGTGGTTGTTGTTCATCTTCCAGTTGCCCGCGATGAGCGGCTGGCGCTTGGTCATCCTTGACTCACTTCACAATCGTCGGGAGAGAGAGGGATCGCGTGACCCCGCACCGGGCGGGGCGGTCACCCTCAGGCCAGGGCGTCGATGCCGGGGAGGTCCTTGCCCTCCAGGTACTCCAGGCTGGCACCGCCGCCCGTGGAGATGTGGCCGAAGGCGGCCTCGTCGAAGCCGAGCGAGCGCACGGCCGCGGCGGAGTCGCCGCCGCCGACGACCGTGAGGGCGTCGGAGTCGACGAGGGCCTGGGCCAGGGCGCGCGTGCCGCCCGCGTAGGGAGTCATCTCGAACACGCCCATCGGACCGTTCCAGAACACGGTCCTGGCGTCCGCCAGCTTCGCGGCGAACAGTTCCTGGCTCTTGGGGCCGATGTCCAGGCCCATCCGGTCGGCCGGGATGGCGTCGACGCCCACGGCTGCGTGCGGGGCGTCGGCGGCGAACTTCTCGGCCGCCACGACGTCCACGGGCAGGACGATCTCCACGCCCTCGCGCTCGGCCCGCTCCAGGTAGCCGCGCACGGTGTCGAGCTGGTCGGTCTCCAGCAGACTGGAGCCGACCTCGTACCCCTTGGCCTTGAGGAAGGTGAACACCATGCCGCCGCCGATGAGCAGGCGGTCGGCGGTGCCCAGGAGGTTGTCGATCACGGCGAGCTTGTCGGAGACCTTGGAACCGCCCAGGGCCACCACGTAGGGGCGGTCGGGGTTCTCGGTGAGGCGCCTGAGCACCTCGACCTCGGTGAGCACAAGGCCGCCGACGGCGTGCGGGAGCTTGCCGGGCAGGTCGTAGACGCTGGCGTGCTTGCGGTGCACGGCGCCGAAGGCGTCGCCCACGTACAGGTCGGCGAGCTGGGCGAAGCGGTCGGCGAGCTCGCCGCGCTCGGCGTCGTCCTTGCTGGTCTCGCCGGGCTCGAAGCGCACGTTCTCCAGCAGCGCCACCTGGCCGTCCGCCAGGGCGGCGGCGGTGGCGCGGGCGGACTCGCCCGCGGTGTCGGCGGCGAAGGCGACCTCGGTGCCGAGCAGCTCGCCGAGGCGGGCGGCGACGGGGCGCAGGGAGTACTGGGGGTCCGGGGCGCCCTTGGGGCGGCCCAGGTGGGCGGCGACGATGACGCGGGCGCCGCGCTCGCGAAGCTTCTCGATGGTCGGCAGGGCCGCGCGGATGCGCCCGTCGTCGGTGATGCGGTCACCGTCCAGGGGCACGTTCAGGTCGGCCCGGACGAACACGCGCTTGCCGGAGACGTCGAGGTCGTCGATCGTCCGCATGCTGGTCTCCTCGTTGGGGTGTCGAAGTCGGGGGCGGCGGGGCCGCGCACGCGACGGCACCCCCACCGCGCGGGGCGGAAGGGGTGCCGGGTCACGCGTGCGCGGCCACGGGCCGGGGCCCGTGGGTCACAGGTTGGAGCCGACCAGCTTGGCCAGGTCCACCAGGCGGTTGGAGTAGCCCCACTCGTTGTCGTACCAGCCCAGGATCTTGACCTGGTTGCCGGAGACCATGGTCATCCCGGCGTCCAGGGTGCAGGAGGGCGAGGTGCCGACGATGTCGGAGGAGACGATCTCGTCCTCGGTGTAGACCAGGACGTTCTTGAGCGGGCCCTCGGCGGCGGCCTTGAACGCGGCGTTGACCTCGTCCTTGGTCACCTCGCGGTCGACGGTGACGACCAGGTCGGTGGCGGAGCCGTCCGGCACGGGGACGCGCATGGCCATGCCGTCCAGCTTGCCCGCGAGCTCGGGGATGACCAGGGCGGTGGCCTTGGCGGCACCGGTGCTGGTCGGGATGATGTTCTGGGCGGCGGCGCGGGCGCGACGCAGGTCCTTGTGCGGGAAGTCCAGGATGACCTGGTCGTTCGTGTACGCGTGGACCGTGGTCATGAAGCCCTGCTGGACGCCGAAGCTGTCCTTGAGCACCTTCGCCATCGGCGCCACGCAGTTGGTGGTGCAGGAGGCGTTGGAGATGATGTCGTGGTTGGCGGCGTCGTACTTGTCGTCGTTGACGCCCATCACGATGGTGATGTCCTCGCCCTTGGCCGGGGCGGAGATGATGACCTTCTTGGCACCGGCGGTGATGTGCTTGCGGGCGTCCTCGGCCTTGGTGAAGATGCCGGTGGACTCGACGACCACGTCGACGTTGAGCTCGCCCCAGGGCAGCTGGGCGGGGTCGCGCTGGGCGAGGACCTTGATGGTCCTGTCGCCGACGCGGATGAAGTCGTCACCGACCTCGACGTCGCCCTCGAGGGTGCCGAGCACGGTGTCGTACTTGAGCAGGTGCGCGAGCGTCTTGGTGTCGGTGAGGTCGTTGACCGCGACGATTTCGATGTCGTTGCCGCCAGCGGCGACCGCGCGCCAGAAGTTGCGGCCGATCCGACCGAAGCCGTTGACGCCTACACGGATGGTCACGGAACCAATCTCCTCATATGTCGCACAGCAGTTTCACCCGAGCGTGCGGCTGCTCGCGGTGCGCCGGGCCGGTACGGTCGGCACGACCGTGTTGAACAGCGTGAACGCGTAACAGGTGTTCACAAAGAGCCTAGCGGAGTGTCGGCGGGGAGCCGTTCTCGCCCCCGCCCGCCGACCCGCCCTCCCCTCGCGGATTCGCGACCATCCTGACATCGCGAAGCGGAGAGGTCTATACCATTTTCGGAAGTTATCCCGGAGTTTTCCCAGTTAACAAAGCCGAACATCCACAGCACGGTCACGTTTCGGCGGGTTCACACCCACACCGGGGTCAGGGCACGAGCATGTCGGGAGTGAGGTTCGCCTCTGTTCCCTCGATGCCCAGGTCACTGGCCCTCTTGTCGGCCATCGCCAGCAGTCGGCGGATGCGCCCGGCGATGGCGTCCTTGGTCAGCGGCGGCACCGACAACTGCCCCAGCTCCTCCAGCGACGCCTGCTTGTGGGCCAGGCGCAGCTGCCCGGCGGCCACCAGGTGCTTGGGGGCGTCCTCCCCCAGGATCTCCAGGGCGCGCTCCACCCGCGCACCTGCCGCGACCGCCGCCCGGGCGCTGCGCCGCAGGTTGGCGTCGTCGAAGTTGGCGAGCCGGTTGGCGGTGGCCCGCACCTCCCGGCGCATCCGGCGCTCCTCCCAGGCCAGCACGCTCTGGTGGGCGCCCAGCAGGGTCAGCAGGGCTCCGATGGAGTCGCCGTCACGCACCACCACCCGGTCCACACCACGCACCTCGCGGGCCTTGGCGTGCACCTTCAGGCGACGGGCCGCCCCCACCAGCGCCAGCGCCGCCTCCGGGCCGGGGCAGGTGACCTCCAGGGACATCGACCGGCCCGGCTCCGTGAGGGAGCCGTGCGCGATGAACGCCCCGCGCCACGCGGACTCGGAGTCGCAGGCCCCGCCCGCCACCACGTGACGGGGCAGCCCGCGCACCGGACGGCCGTTGTTGTCGACCAGACCGGTCTGGCGGGCCAGGGACTCGCCGTCCTTGATCACCCGCACCACGTACCGGTTGCCCTTGCGCAGCCCGCTCGGGGACAGCACGACCACCTCGGACTCGTGTCCGAAGACCTCCGAGATGTCCTTGCGCAGCCGCCGCGCGGCCGCGCCCGTGTCCAGCTCGGCCTCGATCACGATCCGGCCGCCCACGAGGTGGAGGCCTCCGGTGAACCGCAGGATGGTGGACACCTCCGCCTTGCGGCAGCATGGCTTGAGAATCGCCAGTCGGCTCAACTCGTCCTTCACCACGCCGGTCATCGCCATCGCTGCGGTCCCCCCTCGAACTGGCAGAACACCGGTGCCTCACACCTGGTCACCGGGGTGCCGCCACGAGGTGTGCCCTGGGCGGCTTGTCTCGGTGCAGACTACGTGACGCGCGTCTTCCCGCCGACCCCCGCACGGCGTGTCGCGCTTCCTCAAACCCAGGTCACAGGCGGCGTGTCGCCCTTCGTGGCGGTGTGCGGTCAATTGCTCCCGGAGCCCTCGGAGGAGTCCAGGAGCGACTCCAGGTGGTCCCTGAGCACGATGGCGTGGTTGTGCCGGGTGTCCTTGGCCGCGTACAAGAGCGTGATCGGCCCTTTGCGCGCGGCGTCCAGGAGCGGTTCCAACGCCTGCGGGCGCCCCTCCAGCTCGGTTCGGTAGCGGTTCGCGAACTCCTCGAACCGGTCGGGGTCGTGCCCGAACCAGGTGCGCAGCTGGGGGCTGGGCGCGGCGTCCTTGACCCACTCGTCCCCGGCGACCTCGCTCTTGCTCACGCCCCGGGGCCAGAGCCGGTCCACGAGGAAGCGGGGCCCGGGCGGGGGGTCCTCCCCCTGCCCGGGGTGCTTCTCGGCACGGACCTCGTCGTAGACGCGTTCCAGGTGGATGCGGTGTTCAGCCATGCGCCCACCCTTCCCGGGAGCGGGTCACGCCCACCCCAGCGCGGCGTCAACACCCCGGCAGCGCGCCGGGTCCGGTGCCCCGGGCGCGGCCTCCCGGGGCCCGGGCGACGGCCCGGACGGAGCGCGGTCAGTCCTCCAACACGTGTTCCAGCGCGGCGGCCAGCTTGTCGGCGTCGTGGCGCGGGGTGCCGTCCCCCCGGCTCAGGTCCGCCAGCTCCAACCGCCCGCCCAACTGGTTGGTGGCGGACAACAGCGGTCCGACCTCCTCGACCGTGCCGGAGTCGGCGAGCACGACGTCCACCCCCAGCTTGGGAGCGTGCTCGTGCAGCACCTCCAGGTAGGTCTCGGGCCGGAAGTCGTCGGTCTCCCCCCGCTGCGGCGACAGGTTGAGGACCACCAGGCGCCGGGCCCGCGAGGTGACCAGGGCGTGCGCCAGATCCGGGACCAGCAGGTGCGGCAGGACGCTGGTGAACCACGATCCGGGGCCGAACACCACCCAGTCGGCCTCCCGCACGGCCTTGACCGCCTGCGGGCTGGCCGGGGGGTCCTCGGGGATCAGCGAGATGGAGCGCACCCGGCCGCTCGTGCTCGCGCACGCCACCTGACCGCGCACCGTGGTGAGCGCGTCCGGTCGCCCGGGGTCGATCCCCGACACCTCCGCCGAGATCTCCAACGGGACCGACGACATCGGCAGGACCCGCCCGTGGGCGCCCAGGAGCTGCCCGACCCAGTCCAGCCCCGCCACCGAGTCGCCGAGCAGTTCCCACAGGGCGACGATGAGCAGGTTGCCGACCGCGTGACCGTGCAGGTCGCCCTCCGAGCGGAACCGGTGCTGGAGCACCTGGCTCCAGGTGTGCCCCCACTCGTCGTCCCCGCACAGCGCGGCCAGCGCCATCCGCAGGTCACCGGGCGGCAGCACGCCCAGTTCCTCGCGCAGACGTCCGCTGGACCCGCCGTCGTCGGCGACCGTCACGATCGCGGTCACGTCCGTGGTCACCCTGCGCAGCGCCGAAAGGGAGGCGTGAAGTCCGTGCCCGCCCCCCAGCGCGACCACCCGTGGCGGCCGTGAGGCGTCGTCCCCGTCCGGAGCGGTGCTGTTCGACATGCCTTTGGCCTGCCCCCTCGTCCCGTGTCCGGCGGACGCGTCGGCCCGCCCCGGATGGGGACGCGCGAACGGCCGACCCACGCCCCCGGCCCGCCGTGTCCCGGTCCCTTGGCGGACCGGCACCAACAATGACCGGGCCAATGTAAGGGAAGACGCCATTATTGGCGATTCGGTTCACCCGCGAGCCGGGCGCGTGTCACTCCCGGCCCACGTCCCGGTGGACCACGTGCACGTCCACGCCCTGGCCGCGCAGCCGGTCGGCGAACTGCTCCGCCATGGCCACGCTGCGGTGCTTACCGCCGGTACAGCCCACCGCCAGCGTCATGTAGTGCTTGCCCTCGCGCTGGTAGCCGGCGTTCGTCAGCTTCAGGACCTCCGAGTACGCGTCCAGCATCTCCTGGGCGCCGTCCTGGGAGAGCACGTAGTCGCGGACCGGCTCGTCGCGCCCGTTCATCGGTCTGAGCTCGGGCACCCAGTGGGGGTTGGGCAGGAAGCGGCAGTCCAGGACCAGGTCGGCGTCGACCGGCAGACCGTGCTTGAACCCGAAGGAGACCACGTTGGCGCGCGGGCGCACCTCGTCGCTCTCCCCGAAGAACCCGATCACCCGCGCCTTGAGCTGGTGCACGTTGAGCTGTGAGGTGTCGATGACCAGGTCGGCCTCGCCCCGCACCGCGCGCAGGGTCTCGCGCTCGCGGTCGATGCCGTCGGTCAGGCGCCCGTCGCCCTGGAGCGGGTGCGGGCGGCGGACCCCCTCGAACCGGCGCACCAGCGCGTCGTCACCGGCCTCCAGGTAGAGCACCCGCGCGGTGATGTCGCGCTTGCGCAGCTCCTCCACCGTGGACAGCAGGTCCTCCGTGAAGGCGAGCGAACGCACGTCCACCACCACCGCCACCCTGGGGACCGCCCCGTGGGTACGGCCCGCCAGCTCGATCATCGTGGGCAGCAGGCCCGGTGGCAGGTTGTCCACCACGAACCAGTCCAGGTCCTCCAGGGCCCGGGCCGCCGTACTGCGGCCCGCGCCGGACATCCCGGTGACGATGACCACCTCGGGCGGCAGTTCCCCGCCCAGTTCGACCGTCATGTGTCTCCTCCCCCGTCTGTGCCTTGCGTTGACGTCACCCCGTCACCCTCCCCATCCCTCCGGCCGGGGTCACCGGACAGATGTGCGTGCACGGACTCGGCCAGCTTGGGGCCGATCCCGGGTACCGCCGCGATCTCCTCCACACTCGCCGACGCGAGTCTGCGCACCGAACCGAACTCCTTGATGAGGGCGGTCCGGCGCGCCGGACCCAGTCCCGGCAGCTCGTCCAGGCTGCTCCCCGTGAGCGCCTTGGCGCGCTTGTGCCGGTGGTACTGGATGGCGAAGCGGTGGGCCTCGTCGCGCACGCGCTGAAGGAGGTAGAGGCCCTCACCGGCGCGCGGGAGGATCACCGGGTCCTCGTCGTCGGGCAGCCACACCTCCTCCAGGCGCTTGGCCAGGCCGCAGACGGCCACGTCCTCGATGCCGAGCTCGTCGAGCGCGCGCCGCGCCGCCTCGGCCTGCGGCCGGGCCCCGTCCACCACCACCAGGTTAGGCGGATACGCGAACTTGCCGGGGGCCGGCTCCTCGGCGGTGCCGCTCCCGGCGGACCCGTCCGGGGCGCCCGGCCCGTCCTGGGGCACGCGGTCCTCGGGGCCGCCCATGCGCGCCACCTCGCCGGAGCGCGAGCTCTCCTCCAGGTAGCGGCGGAACCGGCGTCTGACCACCTCGTACATGGCGGCCACGTCGTGCTGCTCCGCTCCCCCTGCGCCGCTGCCGCGCACGGAGAAGCGCCGGTACTCGGACTTGCGGGCCAGGCCGTCCTCGAAGACCACCATCGACGCCACCACGTGTTCGCCCTGGAGGTTGGAGATGTCGAAGCACTCGATGCGCAGCGGCGCCTCGGACAGGTCCAGCGCCTCCTGGATCTCGTTCAGGGCCCGGCTCCGGGTGCTCAGGTCCCCGGCACGGTGCGTCTTGTGCCGGGCCAGCGCCTCGCGGGCGTTCTTGTCCACGGTCTCCATGAGGGACTTCTTGTCGCCGCGCTGAGGCACGCGCAGGTCCACCCCCGCGCCCCGGTGCTCGGCGAGCCATCCCGCCACGGCGTCGGGGTCGTCCGGTTCGTGGGAGACCAGGACCTCGCGCGGGATCGACGTGCCGGTGCCCTCGGTCTCCTCGGAACCGTCCAGTGACCCGTAGAGCTGGCGCAGGAAGGTCTGCATGAGCTCCCCCGGGCCGGCGTCGGTCACCTTGTCCACCACGTAGCCGCGCTGGCCGCGGATGCGTCCGCCCCGCACGTGGAAGATCTGGACGGCCGCCTCCAGCGGGTCGTCGGACATGGCGATGACGTCGCAGTCGGTGGAGTCGGGCAGGACCACGGCCTGCTTCTCCAGGGCGGCGCGCAGGGCCTCGATGTCGTCACGCAGGCGCGCGGCCCGCTCGTACTCCATCTCCTGGGCCGCCTCGGTCATCCGCGCCTCCAGCTGACGGATGAAGCGTCCGGTGTCCCCGGCCAGGAAGGAACAGAAGTCCTCCGCCAGTTCGCGGTGCTCCTCGGGGCTGGCGCGGCCCACGCAGGGCGCCACGCACTTGCCGATGTAGCCGAGAAGGCAGGGGCGGCCGCTGTTGCGCGCGCCCCGGAACACCCCCGGCGAGCAGGTGCGCACCGGGAAGACCCGCAGCAGCAGGTCGACGGTCTCACGGATCGCCCAGGCGTGCGAGTACGGGCCGAAGTAGCGCACGCCACGGCGCTTGGCGCCCCGCATCACCTGGACCCGGGGGAACTCCTCGTTGAGGGTCACCGCCAGGTAGGGGTAGCTCTTGTCGTCGCGGTACTTGACGTTGAAGCGCGGGTCGTACTGCTTGATCCAGGAGTACTCCAGCTGGAGGGCCTCGACCTCGGTGCCGACGATCGTCCAGTCGACGTCGGCGGCCGTGGAGACCATCTGCTGGGTACGGGGGTGCAGTCCGGCGAAGTCCCGGAAGTAGGAGGACAGTCTCGACCGCAGGTTCTTGGCCTTGCCCACGTAGATGACCCGGCCGGAGGCGTCCCGGAATCGGTAGACGCCCGGCTCGGTCGGAAGGGAACCGGGGGCGGGGCGCAGGTGTGGAGTCGCAGCCATACCCCCATTCTGGTCGCTCCCGGGGACAGACGGCCACCGGTCCGCGCGACGCGCCCCCGTGGAGCGGGTCACTCCGGAGGAATCCGTCCAAGCAATGGTCACGATTGGATATCTGCATGGTCTAGGTTGGGCGGGTACAGCTGAACTTCCCGACATGAACGACAAGGGGGCGCTTCGACGTGTCCGTCTCCCAGTGGATCGCGATCGGCATCGCCGTCTCGGTCTCGATGGCCCTGGTCTTCGTCCTCCAGTGGCTGCTCAACCACAAGTTGGGCAAGGTCTGGCCGATGGCCCGCTACGTGGTCGCGCGTTCGGCGGTCACCGCGTACACCGCAGCGGCGGTCGCGGGCGCCAACCTCGCGCTCCCCAGCCGGGGCGACGTGGCCTGGAGCACCTTCCAGACCATCGACCACGCGATGACGATCCTCATGATCGCCACCCTGACCGCGCTCGGGATCAGCCTGGCCTACGCGGCCACCGACATGGTGCTGGAGCGCCTCTCCGCGCGCAACGGCGACGCCGACCGCCGGGCCCGTCGGCTCCAGACCCAGGTGCGGCTGCTGCGCCGGGTCATCACCTCGATCATCGTGGTCCTGGCCATCGCCTCGATCCTCTTCACCTTCCCCGAGGTCCAGGCGCTCGGCGCCGGACTCCTGGCCTCCGCCGGCGTCATCGGTATCGTCGCCGGTGTCGCGGCCCAGTCGACCCTGGGCAACCTGTTCGCGGGACTCCAGCTGGCCTTCAGCGACGCCCTGCGCATCGGTGACGTGGTGGTCGTCGAGGGCGAGTGGGGCCGGGTCGAGGAACTCAGCCTGGTCAACGTCACCATCAAGATCTGGGACGAGCGCCGCCTCGTGGTCCCGGTCGCCAACTTCACCACCACCAGTTTCGAGAACTGGACCAAGGCCGGGACGA
This sequence comes from Nocardiopsis sp. NPDC007018, assembly GCF_040635075.1. Lineage (NCBI taxonomy): Bacteria > Bacillati > Actinomycetota > Actinomycetes > Streptosporangiales > Nocardiopsidaceae > Nocardiopsis > Nocardiopsis sp. NPDC007018. The sequence goes on along the minus strand of NZ_JBEYHA010000021.1, from coordinate 21,498 downwards.
ACATCACCGCCAAGGTCCAGCTCCCCCTCGACTGGGAGGTGCCCATCGCGGACCTGCGCGAGGAGACCGGCCGTCTGATCACCGCCAGCAAGTTCTGGGACGGGCGCAGCTGGTCCTGCCAGGTCGTGGACATCACCGAGTCCGGTGAGGTCATGGTCCGGGTGGTGGCCACCGCCTCCGACACCGGCAACCAGTGGAACATCGCGTGCGAGATCCGCGAGCACCTGGTCACCTGGCTGGCCACCCACTACCCCGAGTCCCTGCCGCGCAACCGCACGGAGTTCGTCGGCGCCGGAGACGACGAGTCCGACTACGCGGCACGGTTCCCGACCTCGGCGTTTCGCCGGAACTCCTCCGCCTCGGTCCCGGCGCGCGTCGACAGCGAGGGTTCGGCGCGGTCGGGCAACGCCGAAGAGGTCTGAGCCCCCCGTACACACGACGGAGCCCCACCGAATCCGGTGGGGCTCCGTCGTGTGCGGGCGGTCAGTCGAGGATGATGTCGGTCCCGTCGATGGAGACGGTGAACTCCTCCAGGGGTTCCTCCGCCGGGCCCTTGACGACCTCGCCGGAGGTGATGTCGAACTCGCTCCCGTGGCACAGGCAGCGGATGACCTCGTCCTCGACCTCCTGGACCGTGCAGCCGCCGTGGGTGCAGGCCGCGCTGAACGCCCTGTACTCGCCCTCCTCGGGCTGGGTCACCACCAGCTTGCTGTGGCTGAAGACCGCTCCGCCGCCCTCCGGGACGTCCGTGGTCTGACCGACCACGTGGCCCCGGCGCACCTCCTGGGGGGCGGGGGGCTCACCACAGGCGCTCACGGCGGTCACGGCGGCGGCCGCCCCAGCCGTCCCGAACAGACGGCGCCTGCTCACCCCGCACCCGCATGCCCTCGTTCCAGCCACGACCGACCGCTCCTCACCTGCGCCTGAATTCCACTACGAATCGTAGTAGGTCGGGTCGGGTGCCCCGCACCGGCCCCGGGGCACGGGGAGAGCGACGTGCGGCCGACCGCGCCCACCCGTGGTGCCACGGAGCGTCCGAACGTGCGAGGCCACCCGCTCCCCCGTCCGGGAGGGAGCGAGCGGCCGTGCCCGAGCCGTCAGCCCTGCGGCGTGTGCGGCGGGTACTCGCCCTGATCCCGGGGCGGGTACGCGTCGGGCTCGTGCGGGGGCGGGTAGGCGCCGTGACCGGGATGCGGCTGACCGTGGGCGTCCGTGCCCGGATACGGCTGACCGTAGGGCGCTGCGCCGGGCGGCACCGGCGAGTGGTCACCCGGGGCCGGGGGCGGGTAGGCGCCCTGCGGCGGCTGCCCGCCGGGAGCGCCGGGCGGCGGCGCGTGGTGGCCGGGCGCGCCGTAGGCCGGAGGCTGGCCGTAGGGCTGGGGCTGACCGTACGGCTGCTGCGGCCCGTAGGGGTGGGGCTGCGGGTACGGCTGGGCGTGCGCCTGCTGCGGAGCGGTCTGTTCGCGCCCGGGCTCCTCGTGGCCCTCCGGCCAGAAGATCGCGGTCGCCTCCGCCTTGAGGATGACGGCCGGTGAACCACCGAACTGGGCCACCCGGACGCGCACCCTGCGCCCCGGCTCCAGGTAGTCCTTCCACGTGTAGGTGAAGTGCGCCCTGCCGTTCGCGTGCACCGGGCTGTCGATCGGCCGCTCCCGAGCCACGACCCACTCGTCCTCGGCCCTGACGTACTCGCTGGCGCGCAACTGCACCTCGGCGCCGGGGTCGACCCCTTCGATGACCACGCCGACGGTCAGGTCGTAGAGCGCTCCCTGGGGCTCGTGCTGGCCCACCAGAGCGAAGAACTTGCCCTCCTCGCCCCGGTCGTCGACGTCGAACCTGAGACTGCGCCAGTCACCCGGGGGGAGCTTCTGCTGCTGGGTCTTCTTGAACGTGCGGTGAAGAGGCACATCGCCCTCTCGTACTCGTGAGAACGCGGCGGCGAAGCGGGTCCGGCCCCGAAGGACCGGCCGCCACACGCGGCTCGGGGGACACTCTGTTCTCAGCGGGTTGAGGCCATTGAAGCGCCCCCGGGCGCCGGAGGGGAAGGTCCGCGCGACGACTGGCCGACTGCGGTCACGCCGTGAACTCCAGACAGAACGGGTGCCCGGCGGGGTCGGCGTACACCCGGTACAGGTTGTCGGGGCGCTCCTCGGACACCGCCAGCAGACGGGCGCCCAGCGCCGTGACCCGCTCGTGGGCGACACCGATGTCCTCCACCCGGATCTCGAAGTGCATCTGCTGGGGGCGATCGGGGTCCGGCCAGTCCGGAGCCCGGTGGTCCTCCACCCGCTGGAAGTCGATCACGGGCCGGGTCCCGTCACCGATCCCCGCCCAGTCGTGGTCGCGTCGGGTCACGGGCATGCCCAACAGCTCCGAGTAGAAGTCGGCCAGCGCCCCGGGGTCGGGGCAGTCGAGAGTCACAGCGCGCAGTCGTCCGATCATGGTGGCCAGCCTGCCGGAGAACCCGCGCCCGGGAAAGGCCCCCGGGAGACGGCGCGGCGCCCGCACGGAGGCCGTGCGGGCGCCGGGCGCGCGGGTGGTCGGGACGGGCTCAGAGCATCTTGGCGAGGAACCGCCCGGTGTAGGACTCCGCGACCGCGGCGACCTCCTCCGGGGTGCCCTCGGCCACGAGCGTGCCACCGCCGGAACCGCCCTCGGGTCCCATGTCGATGACGTGGTCGGCCGTCTTGATCACGTCGAGGTTGTGCTCGATGACGATCACCGTGTTACCGGTGTCGGTCAGCCGGTTGAGGACCCCCAGCAGCTTGCGGATGTCCTCGAAGTGCAGGCCCGTGGTGGGCTCGTCGAGCACGTACACCGTCCGACCGGTGGACCGGCGCTGGAGCTCGGCGGCGAGCTTCACGCGCTGGGCCTCGCCGCCGGAGAGCGTCGTGGCGGGCTGGCCCAGGCGCACGTAGCCCAGACCGACGTCGGCCAGCGTCTGGAGGTGGCGGCGGATCGCGTTGACCGGCTCGAAGAACTCCAGGGCCTCCGAGATCGGCATGTCCAGTACCTCGGCGATGTTCTTGCCCTTGTACTTCACCTGGAGGGTCTCCCGGTTGTACCGGGCTCCGTGGCAGACCTCGCAGGGAACGTACACGTCAGGCAGGAACTGCATCTCGATCCGGAGCGTGCCGTCACCGGAGCAGGCCTCGCAGCGGCCGCCCTTGACGTTGAACGAGAACCGGCCCGGCTGGTAGCCGCGCGTCTTGGCGTCGGTGGTCTGCGCGAACAGCTTGCGTACGTGGTCGAAGACGCCGGAGTAGGTGGCCGGGTTGGAGCGCGGCGTGCGGCCGATCGGGCTCTGGTCGACGTGCACCACCTTGTCGACCTTGTTCATTCCGTTCACCCGCAGGTGACGGCCGGGCACGTCGCGCGCCCCGTTGAGCTCCTTGGCCAGGGCCTTGTACAGGATCTCGTTGACCAGCGTGGACTTGCCGGAGCCGGACACGCCGGTGACCGCGGTGAACACGCCCAGCGGGAAGGACACGTCGATCCCGTGCAGGTTGTTCTCCCGGGCGCCCCGGACCACCAGCTCGTGCCCCCTGGTCAGCGGACGCCGCTCGGCGGGCAGCTCGATCGCGCGCCGCCCGGCCAGGTAGTCGCCGGTCAACGAGTCGGCCGAGGTGAGCAGTTCGTCCACGATGCCCGAGACCACGACGTGACCGCCGTGCTCGCCCGCGCCGGGACCGATGTCCACGACCCAGTCGGCGGCGCGGATGGTGTCCTCGTCGTGCTCGACCACGATGAGGGTGTTGCCGATGTCGCGCAGCCGCTGGAGGGTCTCCAACAGCCGGGCGTTGTCGCGCTGGTGCAGGCCGATGGAGGGCTCGTCCAGGACGTAGAGCACGCCCACCAGGCCGGAGCCGATCTGGGTAGCCAGCCGGATGCGCTGGGCCTCGCCGCCGGAGAGCGATCCGGAGGAGCGGGCCAGGCTCAGGTAGTCCAGACCCACGTCGAGCAGGAACCCGAGCCGGGCGTTGATCTCCTTGAGCACCTGCGCGGCGATCACCATGTCGCGGTCGGAGAGCCGCAGCCCGGCCAGGAAGGCGGCGCTCTCGCCGAGTGCCATCGAGGCCACCTCGGCGATGGACTTGCCGCCCACCGTCACCGCGAGGACGACCGGCTTGAGCCGGGTGCCGTCACACGTGGGGCAGGGCACCGAGCGCATGTAGCCCTCGAGGCGCTCGCGGGTGTGGTCGCTCTCCACCTCGGAGTGGCGGCGCTTCACCCAGGGCACCACGCCCTCGAACTCGGTGTAGTAGGAGCGGCTGCGCCCGTACCGGTTGCGGTAGCTGACGTGGACCTGGGTGTCGTGGCCCTCCAGGATCGCCTTGCGGGCCCGGCGCGGCAGACGTTCCCAGGAGGTGTCGGTGTCGAAGCCCACCGCCTCGCCCAGCGCCTTGAGGATGCGTTCCCAGTAGCCGCCGTTGGGCCCGCCCGACCACGGGGCGATGGCGCCCTCGGCCAGGGTCTTCTCCGGGTCGGGGACCAGCAGGTCCGCGTCGACCTCCATCCGGGTGCCCAGGCCGGAGCAGTCCGGGCAGGCGCCGTAGGGCGCGTTGAAGGAGAAGGAGCGCGGTTCGAGCTGCTCGAAGGAGAGGTCGTCGTAGGGGCAGTAGAGGTGCTCGGAGAAGACCTTCTCGCGCTCGGGGTCGTCGGACTCCAGGTCCACGAAGTCCAGGACGATGGTGCCCCCGGCCAGCTTGAGCGCGGTCTCGACCGAGTCGGTGAGCCGCCCGTTCGCGCCGGGCTTGACGGCGAGACGGTCCACGACCACGGCGATGTCGTGCTTGTCGTAGCGGCCCAGCTTGGGGGCCTCGTCCAACCGGACCGCCTGGCCGTCGACGACGGCGCGCGTGTAGCCCTTGGACTGCAGGTCCTTGAAGAGTTCGACGTACTCGCCCTTGCGGCCGCGCACGACCGGGGCCAGCACCTGGAAGCGCGTGCCCTCGGTCATCTCCATGACCCGGTCGACGATCTGCTGCGGCGTCTGCCGGGCGATCTCGCGGTGGCACTCCGGACAGTGCGGAACGCCCACGCGGGCCCAGAGCAGGCGCAGGTAGTCGTAGACCTCGGTGATGGTGCCGACGGTGGAGCGCGGGTTGCGGCTGGTCGACTTCTGGTCGATGGAGACCGCCGGGGACAGGCCCTCGATGAAGTCGACGTCGGGCTTGTCCATCTGCCCCAGGAACTGCCGCGCGTACGCCGAGAGGGACTCGACGTAGCGGCGCTGGCCCTCGGCGAAGATCGTGTCGAAGGCGAGTGAGGACTTGCCCGAACCGGACAGGCCGGTGAACACGATCATCGCGTCCCGGGGCAGGTCCAGCGACACGTCCTTGAGGTTGTGCTCCCGTGCTCCACGGACCACGAGTTGTTCGACCATCGAGTGAGACATCCTTCGGCTCTGACGCACAGGACGCTGACCACGTCACATGACGTCGGTGGACCCGTGTATGGCTTCGCGTTGAGGCGGTCGCGGGCCCCTCGGGGGCCGCCGCTGACCCGGAACCGGGCCGCTCAGGGGATGTCGGGGAGCGCGTGTCCCCCCGTCTCCGTCAACACTAACGATCACCCGGGGCGGTTTCTTCCGGCACGCGAAAATGGCGGTGCCCCGACGCGTGAGCGCCGGGACACCACCACTATAGGCGAACAACCGTTCGAATCGGAGGGGTTTCCCGGGTCGGTGCCCTCGGGGCGCCACAACGTCCGGGAACGGGGTGGTTCGGGATCAGGGGCGGTCGACCTTGGTGTCCCGGTCCCCGTCCACGGCCTCGGCCGCCTGCCTGCGCTGGTCCACACCGGACTTGACCAGGCTGCCGATGATGGTGACGGTCATGATGCCCAGGATGACGGTGAGCGAGGTGCCGATACCGATGTCGATCACGTGCACGCCGTTCTCGTGCAGCGCGTGCAGGATCATCTTCACGCCGATGAACACCATGATCGCCGACAGACCCCAGCTGATGTAGGCGAGGCGGTCCATCAGACCGGCCAGCAGGAAGTACAGCTGGCGCAGACCCATCAGGGCGAAGGCGTTGGCGGTGAAGACGATGTAGGCGTCCTGCGTCAGGCCGAAGATGGCCGGGATGGAGTCGACGGCGAAGACGAGGTCGATGACGCCGATGGCGACGATCACCAGCAGCATCGGGGTCACGTGGCGGCGGCCGTCGAGCTTCACGGTCAGCTTGGCGCCGTGGTAGTCCTTGGTCACCGGCCAGAACCGCTTGACCAGCCGCACGACCGGGGTCTGGGTGAAGTCCTTGTCCTCGTCGTCACCCTTGACGTGGTCGCGGACGATCTTGTAGCCGGTGTAGATGAGGAAGACGCCGAAGAGGTAGAAGACCTCGCTCCAGGCGTTGATGACCTGCGCGCCCAGCACGATGAAGATGCCGCGCATGACGATCGCGATGACGATGCCGACGAGCAGGACCTCGTGCTGGTACTTCTTCGGAACCGCGAACGCGGTCATCAGAAGGTAGAACACGAAGAGGTTGTCGATGCTCAGGCTCTTCTCGGTGACGAACCCGGCGAAGTACTCGGCGCCCGAGGTGGGGCTGCCGAAGTACATGACCCCGAGGCCGAACACGATGGCGATGCCGATGTAGAAGACGGCCCACCAGGACGCCTGCTTGATCCCGAACTCCTTGGGACCCTTGGTCTTGCTCCACGGGTGGTCGACGATCACCAGGTCCAGGGCCAGGATCAGGACCATGGCCGCGATGGTGGCGGCCCACACCCACAGGGGAACGTTCACAGAAGGATTCTCCTCCGGTTGGTGCGCGCGAGCGTTTTGCACGCACGGCGAATAACCGGAGGTCTCTCCCGCTCACGCCCGGAGGACGCGAACCGACGGAACCGGGAGCACGCCGTTGTACTCCGTGATGACGGCACCGCCGCGACAGGGATACTCCCCTCACGTGGTGAAGCAGGCGCGTAGAGCGCACCGTCCAAGCGTACGCCATCCGAGCCGGTCCCCAGCATGCCATCGAAGATCTCTCCGGGGAAGTCACCCGCACGGGGTGTTCGCCGTTGCGCGCGGACACCCCGCCCGCACCCGGGGGCCACTCCCGCCGTCGGCCCTCACCACCGCGCGACCGACTTGTACACCGAACAAGCGGCCTCGACCGCGTCCTCCTCCGAGGGCAGCCGCCGGGCCGCCTCCCTGGAGCGGGCCCGCAGGTCGGCGGCGAGGTCCGGATCGTCCAGCACCCGACCGACCGCGGCGGCGAACGCCGCCGGATCGCCGGGCGGCACCATGAGCACCGTCCCCGAGTAGAGGTCGGGGATGCCTCCCACCCGGGTGGAGACCACCGGGAGACCCGCGCGCAGGGCCTCCATGATGACCAGGGAGGGACCCTCCCACTGGCTGGTGAGGCAGAAGACGTCCGCCGCCGCCAGAAGGTCCGCGACGTCGTCGCGGTGCCCCAGCATGCGTACGTCCACACGCATCCCGGCGGCTGTGTCGTGCAGCTCCCCCCACAGCGGGCCGTCCCCGGCGATCGCCACCACCGGTTCGGGCACCCGGTCCGCGATCGCCGGGGCGGCCGACAGCAGGGTGTCCAGGCCCTTCTGCTCGGCGAGCCGGGCCACCGTCAGCAACAGCGGACGGCCGGGTTCCACCGCGAGGTCGGCGCGGGTCTCCTTCCTCCCCCTCGCCGGTCTTCCCGTCTTGGGCGCGGCCACCACCGCCATCCGCGCGTCCTTCGCCCCCGCCGCCGTGAGCCTGCGCACGAGGTCGCCGGAGACGCCCAGGACCACCTCGGCGCGGCGGGCCACGATGCGTTCCAGGACCGGGTAGACCGCCCCCATGACCCCCTCGACCACCGGCGGGGCGTTGTGCGCGGTGACCACCAGCGGCCGCGCCCCCGCCAGCGCGCACAGCGCTCCGGCCCGCAGCCCGTGCGCGTGCACCACGTCCGCGCCCCGCAGCAGCGAGCGCAGCCGCAGCACCGCGCCGGGGTCCCCGGCGGAGGGGGCCGGTCCGATCCCCACCGGCGAGAAGCGCATGCCCAGCGCCGAGAACCCGAAGTCCCGGTCTGCCGAGGGCGGTCCGACCACCGCGACCCGGAACCCGCGGGCGACCAGCCCCTCCCCCAGCGAGCGCACGTGGCGGCCCACGCCGCCGCTGACCGTCCCCACGACCAACGCGATCCTGCCGTTCACCGCGTTCCCCTCCCTCGTTCGCGAACGTTCCGAGCACGGTCCGCCACCGTGCGCAGCGCGGAACGGTCCACCAGGACCGCGACCGCGCCGAAGACCACCATCGCCGCGCCCCCCGCCGTGACGGCCACCAGCACCGTCACGCCGACCCCTTCGCCCAGGGCCCGCTCCAGGGACGCCGACACCCACCTGCCGCACGCCCCGCCGAGGGCTCCGGCGACCAGGGCCGCGACCAGCGAGCGGCCCAGACCGGCCAGGGCTCCCCCGCCGTGGGCCCGCGCCACGCCCGCGCACAGCAGAGCGGCGGCGAGGCTGAGTCCGGCGGTGCTCGCCGCTCCCAGCCCGGCGATCGCCCACCCGGGCGACAGGGCCCACACCAGCCCCACGGCACACGCCATCACCACGATCCAGCCCGTCACCTGCGCGGCGGCGGCGGGACGCCCGTGGTGGGAGGCGTACAGCGCCCGGCTGTACAGCGCCACCAGGCCGAAGCCCACCACACCAGGGGCGTAGGCGAGCAGCGCGCGTTCGAGCGGAGCCGGCTCCACCTGGGCCAGGACCGCCGCCAGCGGCCCCGCCGCGGCGGCCAGGGCCGTGCCCACTCCGGCGGTGATCACCACGCACGCCCGCGCGCTCGCCGACAGCAGCCGCGCGAACCCGGCCCGGTCCCCCTCGGCCACGTGAACCGCCAGCGCGGTGAACGCGCTGGTGGCGATGGGCACGGCGATCACCCCGTAGGGCAGGGTGAACAGCGCCCACGCGTAGCTGTAGAGCACGGAGGCCCCCGCGCCGCCGCCCCAGTTGGCCAGGGCCACCGAGAGCAGCAGGCTCACCTGCATGGCCACCAGCGGCAGCAGGGACGCCAACGCCAGTGAGCGCACCCGGGCGCCCACCCCCGGCGGGAAGGTCAGCCGGGGCCGCAGCCGGAGCCGCAGGCTCCAGGCCGGCCCCAGCACGGTGAGGAAGAGCGCGACCACCCCGGCGGTCGTACCGAGGGACAGCACGAGTTCGGCGGGGAGGGTCAGGGCGCCCAGGTCCTGGCGCTGGTCGGCTCCCAGGGGGACGAAGGCCAGGTACGCGGCGATGACCACCAGGCTGGACACCAGGGGCGCCAGCGCCGGGCCCAGGAAGCGCCGGTGCGACTGGAGCACCCCGTAGAGCACCGCCGCGAGCCCGTAGAAGACGACCTGCGGCGCGAAGACCACCAGCATGCGCGCGGCGAGGGAGACCAGGGCGGCACGGTCGCAGCCGGTCCCCGCCCCCAGGAGCAGGGTCATCGCCGGGACCGACGCCAGCGCCAGCAGGGCCGCCAGCGGCAACGAGAGCAGCAACACCCAGGTGACCAGGGCCGAGGCGGTGTGCCGGACCCGCTCGTGGTCCCCGTGCTGGACCGAGGCGGCCAGGACCGGGACCACCATGGCGGTCAGGGCTCCGCCGATGACGATCTCGAAGAGCACCGCCGGGAGCTGGTTGGCGGTGACGTAGGCGGTGCCCAGGCAGGTGTCGCCCACGGTCTGGGAGAAGACGACGGTGCGGCCGAACCCGGCCAGACGGGCGCCCACGGTGACCACCGCGATGAGCGCCGCCGCCGTGGCGACCCCGCGTGTCACCCCGGTGCCGGTGAAGCGGTGGAGCGCCGTGCGCCCGGAACGCGACCGGAACCGTCGTCGTGCGCCACTCGCGTTCGCGTCGCCTCCGGTTCCCCGGACGGGCGGGGGCCGCGGGGGCGGGCGGCCAAGGCCCGGGAGGAGACGGGTCGGCCGGTGTCGGAGCGCCCCCAGCGGTCCAGGCCGCGCAGTACGGGCACGCGCTCGATCACGCGGGAGAAGCTGACGCGCTCACTGGCCAGGGTCAGGCCGACCACCCCCGCGAGCAGGCCCAGACGGACCGGGCGGGGGGCGCGGGCGGCGGCGGCCGTCCCGAGAGCGGCGCCCAGGGCGTTGGCGCCGGAGTCGCCGAGCATCGAGCGCTCGGCCAGGTCGTCGGGGAGCAGTGCCGCGCAGGCCCCCAGGACCGGTCCCACCAGCGGAGCGGCCGGGGAGGCCAGTGCGGGCGCCGAGGCCAGCAGGGCGAACTTCACCGCGCGCCCGGGCCGCAGGTCGAAGAGGTTGACGAGGTTGGCGCTGGCCGCGATGAGCGCCCCATCGAGCAGGGTGTCGAGCGGTCCCCGCCGCAGCAGCGACGCGGCGGCCAGCCCGGTCGCACCGATCCCCGCCATCTTGACGGCGCCCGTGGTGACCTCGCCCCGGGTGAGCGCGCCCAGGTGGCCGCGCAGCCCCTTCGCCCGGACGTCCCCCGCCAGGTCGTCGTAGGCCCCGAAGGCGGCCGAGGCCGCGGCCGCCAGGGAGGTGGCGGCACGGACACGGGGGCTCAGACCCGGTGTGAGCACGCAGGCCGCGCAGACGCCGGAGGCGAGGGCGGGGCCCTCCTGGAGGCTGACGGTACGACCCCGGAAGTTGACGCGCCGCCAGGCGGACGAACGGTCGGTGGTCCGGTCCAGCAGCCGGTACGCGGACCGGGCCGCCAGGGCGCCGAGCACGGCCCCGGTCAGGCCCCGGGTCATCTGGGCGGCCGGCGAGGCCGGGCGCGGGCCCGCCTTCGCGTCGCTGCGCGCGGGCCTCACTCCCCGCTCCTGGGCGCCCGGCGGCGGGCCTCGTCCTCGACCCGGGTCTCGGTACCCGTCTCGGCGTCGGCCTCGGCTCCGGCCTCCGTGGAGGCGGGTCCGATCGGTCCGGGCAGCGGGTCGGGCAGGAACCCGACCACGCCGTCCCCGAGCCCGTAGGCGGCGCCGTCGCCGTTGAGGGAGTCGGCCAGGGCCAGGACGGTGATCACGTCGCCGGTGGGGCGGCCGACCACGTCGACGGTGGCGTGGGGGCGCTCCTGTGCGCGGGCCTGCGCCACCGGCCCTCCGGGACGCCCGGAGTCGGTGCCGCCCGCCAGGACCGTGGGCCCGACCTGCTGGTGCAGCGCGGCGGTGAGGCTGGTCAGGGCGGTGTTGACGCGCTCCTGGTCCTCCTCGGGGGCGTTGGCGGCCGGGGCCACCACGACCACCGTGTCGGCGGCCGCGGCCGGAGAGCCCTCCACGGCGAGCAGACCGCCCTCGGTGAAGGCGGACAGGACCGCGGCGGCGTCGTGGCCGTTGGCCTCCTCCCCGGAGTCCTCGTCCGAGGAGGCGCCGGAGTCCTCCCCGGACCCGTTCCCGTCCCCGTCCTCGCTCTGGTCCTCGTCCTCGGAGCCCCCGCCGTCCCCGTCCTGCCCCTCCGGCGCCTCCTCCGGCGCCGACGGTGCGGCCAGCGCACGGCCGAGCACGGTTCCAGCCTTGTCGTAGGGGTTGCCGGAGAGATCGCCGGGGTCGCCCGCGACCTGGAGCGCGAGCTCGTCGATGAAGGTGGCGCTGCCCCCCTCCAGGAGGGCCTCCTCGAACAACAGCGTGCCGACCACCGCGCCGCCCGCCTCCTCGACCCGCTCCCCCAGGGCCCGCACGACCTCCTCGTCGGCACCGGGCGCCGACACCATGACGACCTCCCGGTCGAGCAGACGGTCCTCCAGGACGTCGGCGGCGACCGCGTCGGTGAACTGGTCGGCCCCCGCGTTGAGCCGTTCGGAGTCGTCGCGCTCGGCGCGCAGCTCCTCGCTCTGGCCCCGTAGGTCGGCGGTCTCGGACTGGAGCGTGTTGAGCAGCGGGTCCTGGAGCATCGTGGTGCCCAGGACCAGACCCACGGTGAGCGCGAGGAACACCGCGATGATGGACACGAGGTGATAGCGGAAGTCGATCACGTGAACAGCCCCGTCATCCAGTAGACGAACGCGTCCCAGCGCGCCGCGAGAAAGGTGAGATAGACCTGCCCGGCCGGCGAGCTGTAGGCGGCGACCAGGATGGTGAGCAGGCACGCGGCCACCAGGCCCAGGAGTGCCCACGGAGAGATGCGGGAGCGGTAGAGCCGGCTCACACCTTTGGCGTCCACCAGCTTCCCGCCGACCCTCAGCCGGGTGAGGAAGGTGCTGGCCATGCCGGAGCGCCCCTTGTCGAGGAACTCCTCCAGGGTGGCGTGGGTGCCGACCGCGACGATGAGGCTGGCGCCCGAGCCGTCGGCGAGCATCATCGCGACGTCCTCACTGGTGCCGGTCGCGGGGAAGACCACCGCCTCGTGGCCCAGGTCGGTCAGGCGTTGCAGCCCGGGGGCGCGGCCGTCGCGGTAGGCGTGCACCACGAGTTCGGCGCCGCTGCACAACGCCTGGTCGGAGACGGAGTCGAAGTCCCCGACGATGATGTCGGGCCGGTACCCGGCCTCCATGACGGCGTCGGCCCCGCCGTCCACACCGATGATCACCGGCCGGAACTCGCGGATGTAGGGCCGCAGGGCGACGATGTCCTCGCGGTAGTGGTACCCGCGCACCACGATCAGGACGTGTCGGCCCTCCATGGAGGTGCCGATCACGGGGATGCCGATCCCGTCCAGCAGCAGGTCGCGTTCGCGCTGGAGGTAGGCCATGGTGTTGGCCGCGAACGCCTCCAGCTGGGTGGCGAGCCCGGCGCGGGCCAGGGCCATGGCGGAGGCCACGCTCTCCTTGTCCTGGCGTGTGCCCCGCGCGACGACCTCGTCGCCCCGGTAGAGGGTGGCCCCCTCCAGGCGGAGCCGCTCGCCGTCGCGCACGCGCGTGAGGATCTCGGGGTCGACGTCGTCCACCAGGGGGATACCGGCGGCCACGATCATCTCGGGCCCCTGGTTGGGGTAGCGTCCGCTGATACTGCGGGCGACGTTGAGCACGGCCGAGACGCCGCAGCCCACCAGGGCCTCGGCGCTGACCCGGTCCAGGTCGACGTGGTCGATCACCGCGATGTCGCCCGGGCGCAGCCGTTTGGTCAGGTTCTTGGTGCGGCGGTCCGAGCGGACGGGCGCGACCAGCCCGAAGGGGGCTTCCGCCCGGGAACGGCGGAATCGCATTGTGGCTCTGAGCGCATCCGATACCTTCATCGGTGGCATACTGTCAGAACTCGATAACGCTGAGTAACAACAGGCGGACGGACGGCGTTTTCAGGGCAAAACAGCCCATGCCGTCACACCAGTGGTGCCCGCACCCCCCGGCGCGGACACCACGGAAGCCGGACCCCGCCCACCCGGGTCATCCGGCCGGGTAGGCCCGGTCCGGATCGGCGTTGACCATCAGCTCCTCCGCGTGGGCGCGCCCCAGCTCGGAGTCCTCCAGACCCGCCAACATGCGCGAGAGCTCACGCACCCGACCGTCCCGGTCCAACCGCACCACACCGCTCTCGGTCACCAAACCCTCGGTGGACTTCTCCACCACCAGGTGCGCGTCGGCGAACGCCGCCACCTGCGGCAGGTGCGTGACCACGATCACCTGCGCCAACCGAGCCAGCCGGGCCAGGCGCCGACCGATCTCCACCGCGGCCTTGCCCCCGACCCCGGCGTCCACCTCGTCGAACACGAACGTGGGCACCGGGTCCGCCCCGGCGAACACCACCTCGATCGCCAGCATCACCCGCGACAGCTCACCCCCGGAGGCCCCCTTGTGCAGGGCCAACGGCGGGGAACTCGGGTGCGGGGCCAACAGGAGCTCGACCTCGTCGCGCCCGTGCGCCCCGAACTCCTCCCCCGTGGTGATGCGCACGCTCACCCGGGCGTGCGGCATCGCCAACGCCTTGAGCTCCTCGGTGACCGCCGCGCCGAACCGCTCGGCCGCCCCGGAGCGCACGGCGGTCAGCTCGGCCGCCGCCTCGTCCATGCTCGCGTACAGCTCCTCGGCCTCCGCGCGCAACCCGTCGATCCGCTCGTCGTCGCCGTCCAGCTCCCCCAGGCGCTTGGCCGCCGACTCCGCCCAGGCGAGTACCTGGTCCGTGGTCTCCCCGTACTTACGGGAGAGCTGCGTCAACAGGGCCCGCCGCTCCTGGACCACGGCCAGCCGGGCCGGGTCGGCGTCCACCGACTCCGCGTAGGAGGCCAGCTCCGTGGCCGCGTCCGTGAGGATGTAGGACGCCTCGTCAAGACGGTCACCGATGGCGGCCAGCTCCGCGTCGTGCTCACGAACCGCCCCCACCGCCTGGCGGGCCGCCGACAACAGCCCCACCACGTCGGCCTGGACGTCGGCGGCGGCCGGATCGCCCGTGAGCGCCTCGTGCGCGGTGGTCGAGGCCACCCGCAGACCGTCGGCGTGCGCCAAGCGGGTCTCCTCCGCCAACAGCTCGGCGTCCTCACCCGGCTGGGGCTCGGCCGCGGAGATCTCCTCCACCCCGAACCGCAGCATGTCGGCCTCCTGGGCGCGCTCACGCGCCCGCTCCACCAACTCGTCCAACTCGGCGGAGACCTCACGGTGGCGCCGGTAGGCCGCCGTGTAACGCTTCATCGCCCGCGCCAGGTCGTCCCCGGCGAACCGGTCCAACGACGAGCGCTGACGGTCCGCGCGCAGCAGGCGCTGCTGGTCGGACTGCCCGTGCACGGCCACCAGGTCGTCGGCCAGGTAGGCCAGCAGGCTCACCGGCGCCGAACGGCCGCCCATGGTCGCCCGCGACCTGCCCTCCGCCGACACCGCGCGGGTGAGGATCAGGACGTCGTCGTCGATGTCGCCCCCCGCCTCCAGGACCCGATCGGCCACCCGGCCGCCCCGGGGCACCGTCAAACGGCCCTCGACCACGGCGCGATCGGCCCCCGGGCGCACCCGCTGGGGGTCGGCGCGTCCACCGAAGAGCAGTCCCAGCCCGGTGACGACCATGGTCTTGCCCGCGCCGGTCTCACCGGTGACGACCGTCAGACCCGGTGACAGTTCCAACACGGCGTCGTCGATGACACCGAGGCCTTGGATTCGGACTTCTTCGAGCACCGATCCCTCTCCTGATAGTTGACGCCCTTGCATGCGACGGCGCTGGATCAGCGGCCGTGCGCGGCCCGTCCCCGCCATCCCGTGACCGGGAGGCCGAACTTGGCCACCAGCCGGTCGGTGAACGGCGCACGGTGCAACCGTGCCAGCCGGACCGGCGTATCGGCACGGGTGATCTCGATTCGTGCTCCCACGGGCAATTCGACCATACGCCGTCCGTCGCACCACAGCACGCCCGGCGTGGTGTCCGGCAGCACCTCCAGCGCCACCGTCGCCTCCGGCCCGACCACCAGCGGCCGGGCGAACAGGGCGTGCGCGCTGATCGGCACGACCAGCAGCGCGTCGACGTCCGGCCACACCACCGGCCCCCCGGCGGAGAAGGCGTGAGCCGTCGAACCCGTGGGGGTCGCGCACACCACGCCGTCACAGCCCCAGCTCGACAGGGGCCGCCCGTCCACCTCCAGGACCATCTCCAGCATGCGCCGCGAGTCGGCCTTCTCCAGGGTCGCCTCGTTCAGCGCCCACGAACGCACCGGCGGAGCGCCGTCGCCCCGACCGCCGTTGAACACGGCCACGTCGAGCGTCATCCGCTCCTCGACCACGTAGTCGCGGTTCACGACACTGCTCACCGTGGCGCCCAGGTCCTCGCGCTCGGCCTCCGCCAGGAAACCGACGTGGCCCAGGTTCACACCCAGCAGCGGCGCACCGGCCGGCCGGGCCAGCTCGGCGGCGCGCAGCAGGGTTCCGTCCCCGCCGAGCACCATGACCAGCTCGACGCCCTCGGCGGCCCCCGCCACACCGACCGGCTCCACCGGGGACAGCGGACAACCCGCCTCGGCCAGCTCCTCGACCTCGCTCTTGAGCATCCGGACGGTCAACCCCGCCGCGCTCAGGCGCGCGTGCACCAACTGGGCGCTGCGCACGGCCGCGGGCCGACCGGTGTGGGCCAGCAGGAGAACGCTGCGTCCGCTGGTCATCGCCGTCCCCTTACGTTCGCTCCCCGTGGGAAGCCTGGTACAGGCCGAGTGCTCGACCGCACCCGGCCGGGTCACGCTACCGGACTCCTGCGACAGGAGGCCACGCCCCTCAGGACGGCCCCTCCTCGATCGCCCGCTCCACCGCGGAGGGGTCCAGAGGCGGTGCCCCGGCCCGCATCCAGAGGAAGTACTCGACGTTGCCCGAAGGCCCCGGAAGGGGGCTCGCGGTCACACCGACCACGCCCAAACCCAGCGTGAGGGCGTGCGCGGCCACGTCGGAGACGGCCTCGGCACGCAGCGCGGGTTCGCGGACCACACCCCCCGCGCCCACACGCTCCTTGCCCACCTCGAACTGGGGTTTGACCATCATCGAGAAGTCGGCGTCAGGGGCCGCCGACGCGCGCAGGGCACCCAGCACCAGCTTGAGGGAGATGAAGGAGAGGTCGCCGACCACCAGGTCGGGACGGGGCTCGCCGAGCGCCTCCGGGGTCAGCTCACGGACGTTGACCCGCTCCATCACCCGCACGCGGTCGTCGCTGCGCAGCGACCAGGCCAACTGGCCGTAACCGACGTCGACCGCCGTGACGTGCGCCACCCCGCGCCGCAACAGGACGTCGGTGAAACCCCCGGTGGAGGCCCCCGCGTCCAGGGCGCGCCTCCCCTTGACGTCCAGGTCGAAGGCGTCCAGCGCCCCGACGAGCTTGTGCGCGCCCCGCGAGACGTACGCCGGTTCTTCGGAACGCGTACGCACCACCACGGGCTGGTCGGTGCCGATCTGGGTCGCGGCCTTGGTCGCGACCATCCCGGCGACCAGGACGACGCCGTCCTCGATCAGCTCGGCCGCGTGACCCCGGGAGCGTGCGTGGCCTCGGCGGACCAGTTCCGCGTCGAGCCGACTACGTTTTGCCATGGTCACCTAGGGTACCGGCCGTCACGCGCACTATCGGGTACCCCGGGTGTTGTGCCCCAGCGCGCCCAGGACGCCCGACAGCTCCCGTTGGAGCGTGTCGAAGACCTCCACGTGCTCGTGGGTAGGCAGTTCGTCCAACGCCGCCAACCGCTCCTGCGTCGCTCCGAGGGTCTGCTCGGCCAACGCCTCGGCCTGCTCACTCGCGTCCATCGCTCCCCGTCCCTTCACCCGGGCACCGCTCCGCGGGCGCCGACGCACCGGCGCCCGCAACGGACCCTACTTCTTGGCGCCCTTGCCCTTGGTGGTGCGCTTGGCGGTCGAACGCGGCCGGGTGGCCCGGGCGGGAGCCTTGGCCTTGGCTCGCCCCGCACCACTCCCGGCCGGGGTGTCGGCCCGCGCTCCCTCAGCCGGGTCGGCGTCCCCGGCGCCCCCGGCGGCGCCGTCCGCCACCGGCGCGGTCTCCTCGGATGAGGGGTCGCCCTTGGCGGACGCCGGGTCCTCCCGACCGGTCTCGGAGGTCTCACCCTCCACCGGGGCGGCGGCCCGCTCCGGCTCCACGACCGGCGCCGCCCCGTCCGCGACGTCGGCCACCTCGGCGGCCCGGGTCTCGGCTTCGGGAGCGCGCACCCTCCCGGAGGGGGCCTTCCCACCGTCGGGCAGCTCCGAGGAGGCGCCGCCCCTCGGCTCCAGCACCCGCTCCACCGCGTGCCGGGCGGCCATCCGGCGCTCCAGCTCCGCCACCCGGCGCACCACGCGTTCGTGCTCGGCGCGCGGCACCATGTCCATCTGCTCCAGCGCGCCCCGGACCTCGGCGCGCACCAGCTCGGCCACGGCCGCGCGGTTGGCCTGGCTGGTCTCGATCAGCTCACTCGCCAGGGCCTGGATGCTCTGCCCCACCCTCGGCGGCGCCTCACCGTCGGGGACCGAGGGAGCGGGCGTCGCCCCGTTGGCGCGCAACAGCGTCTTGGCGGCCGCCACGGCCTGCTTGCGCGAGAGTTCGGTGAGGCCATTGGCGGCGTCCAGATAGGTGCGTACCGCGTCGACGACCATGATGACGTGCTCCTTGAAGGGACCGCAGGAGGGAAGGGGACGAAAGTGGGCGCGGGGAGGGAGGGGCCTCGTGCTCCGGGGGGTTCGACGTCAACGCTACCGGGACCGGCACGCGCCTGACACGCAAACAGCGGAGCCCGACCGCCCCTCCCGAAACTCCACGCGCAGGGGCTCCCGAGGCCGCCGCCCCGGGCACACCCGCCATATAGGGCATCATGAGCCCATGAGCAGCATCGACGCGTGCCTGGACGGCATCGCCCGGGCGAACGAGCGCATCCTCGCCCAGCCCTTGGAGCGCCGCCGCGCGCACATCCGCGAACGCACGGTGCGCGTGGTCGTCCCCGACCTGGAGACCGCCTTCGACATGCGTCTGACCGTGGACGGACTCAGCGACGTCACCGCCCGCGGGCTCGACGAGCGCTCCGGCACCCCGCAGGTCCGGGTGACCGTCTCCAGCGGCGACCTGGTGGCCCTGGCCGAGGACCGACTCGAACCGGCGGTGGCACTGCTCACCCGGCGCCTGAAGGTCGACGCCACCCTCAGCGACATGCTCCGCCTGCGACGCGTGCTCTGAGCCGGCCGCGGAAGGCAGCGGCCGTCACCTGCGGCGGGTACCTTGCTGGGATGCCTCGCCAACCACTCGTCCTGGCCCCCTTCCACGGCCTGCGCTACGCGGCCCCCGACGTCGACCGCTTCATCGACGGTGTCTTCGACATCGCCCGGCTGCTGGCGCCGCCCTACGACATGCCCGACGCGGACGAGGCCCGCGAACTCCAACGCTCCGACCCGCACAACGCGGCAAGGGTCACACTCCCCTTCGAACTCTCCCGGCACGCGCCGGACGACCCCGACTCCCGGCGCTACCGGGCCGCCGCCGACCTCCTGCGCAGCTGGATCACGGACGGGGTGCTCGCACGCGACGAGGAACCGGCGCTGTACGTGTACGAACAGGTCACCCCCCAGGGCCGGGTGCAGCGCGGCCTCGTGGGCGCCCTCGGGCTCCCCGACGAGGGGACCTCCACCCCGGCCGTGCGCCCGCACGAGGACGTGGCCGAACCCCCGGTACGGGACCGGTTCCGCCTCATGGAGGTGGCCCGCGCCAACCTCGAACCCATCTTCCTGGTGTACCGGGGCGGAGGCGGGGCGGCCTCCGCCACCACCGAGGAGGTCACCACCCAGGCGCCCCTGGTGTCCACACGGACGCGGGACGGCTCCGAACACCGGCTGTGGGCCGTCACCGACCCCGCCACCCTGCGCCGTGTGGCCGACGACCTGGCCGGACGCTCCGCCCTGATCGCCGACGGCCACCACCGCTACGCCGCCTACCGTCAGCTGCGCCGGGAGATCGGCGGCCCGGGCTGGGACCACGGGTTGGCCCTGCTCGTGGACAGCGACACCCACCCGCCGCAGCTCGGCGCCATCCACCGGGTGCTACCCGGCCTGGACACGGCCGAGGCCCTCGCCGCCGCCGCGACGGTCGCCACGGTCGAACACGTCGCGGGGGCCGACCCGGCCCTGCTGGCCGACGTCGCCGCCCCCGCCCTGCTGGTGGTCTCCGGTGAGGGCGACACCCACCTGCTCAGCGGGTTCAGCGAGGCCGCGCTCCGCCGAGCCATGCCCGACCGTTCACCCGAGTGGCGCCACCTGGCCACCGCGGCCCTGCACGAGGTGTTGATGCCGCTGTGGCTCTACCCCGAGGAGAGGGTGCGGATGGTGCACGACGACCCCGCCGAGGCGGCGGCCGCCGCGCGCGACGAGAAGGGCACCGCGGTGATCGTGCCGCCGATGCGGGTGGAACAGGTGTACGCGGTCGCCGACCGCGGGGAGCTGACCCCCCGCAAGTCGACGTCCTTCGGCCCCAAACCCCGCACCGGCCTGGTCATGCGCGTCCTGGACAACGCCCGAGGGTGCGCGGGCTAGGCGGCCGCGCACGCCTCCCGCACCAACCACTCGGACACACCGAGGTCGCGGAGCTGCGACTGGCACGCACCGGTCCCGCCCCCGATCCCCCCTCCGAGCCGACAGGCCTGTTTGTGGTCCTCCGTGACCCTGTCCAGATAGGACCTGAGCACGTCCACACAGTCCTGCGGATCGGCCGCCGCGGGCTGCGCGGAAGCCATGCTCACGCCGAGCCCGACAACGACCGCGCCGACGACTGACACCAACCGGGAGCGAAGTGACAAGGTGAACCCCTGATTCCTGGAAGTGGTTTGACCCCCTCCACGTTGCTCTCCCGGCTGCGGGACCTCAACCGTTCCGCCGACTCAGGCCATGACCGATACAGGCCACCCCCACCCCCGTGCGCGGGGTTCACCACTTCCCGTGAGCGGACCGACCAACGGGACTGTGATTCAGGTTGGTGATGTTCACGCAAATGGCCCTGAAAGGGATTCTTCGAGTCACTGCGGAACTATGAATCCAGGTGAGCAGAAATAGCCCTTCAATCGCCGCATGGACAACAATGAGACCCCCTGACACACCCCGAGGAGCTTCTGAATGAAAAAGCGCCATGACGGCGATCGGGTGGCCTTCACGGCGGGCCTGGTCACGATTCGTCCTTCCTCCGAACTCGCGACTCGCTCGCGGAGTCGCCGACATTCTCCGTGTTCGTGTTGACCGAGATTTCCATGCGCACGAGCGCGTAAATCAAGCGTGAGAGGAAAGCACGTGCACGCGAGATTACTGAAGGGGCAGACATGAGTTGGTCGAAATGCTCCGAACTTCGGGACTGGGCACCAACAACACAGTGAACGGCACCATGTATGGCGTAGCCGTCTTAGGTCGTGACTTCGGTGGCCTGCGCGACCCCAACAAGGACGAGGTCCCCGCTGATTCCGTAGATCCGGCTTCGGATCATCGGGGTGGAACGCGAGAATCCACCGTTCGGTCTCCACGTGGACCCGGCGGGTCGGTGGCAAAGCGGCGGACCTCCCGGCCCACAACGCTCGGACCGCGCGACGGCGCACCCCGGAGCGGAGGGCGGTGGAGCGGGGCCCAGCGCGCGGCGCCGGAGTTTCTCGCGCCAAACCCTTACGGCCACACCCGGCCACCAAAAGCCACATACGGCCAACCCTTGGCCAGGCCCAATCCCCCCGCCCATACTTGGAACCGAAAACAACCCCCAGCGAGAAAGGTTCCCCAATGCGTCAACCTCTACGAGCCGCAGCCGTGGCGCTAAGCGCTATGCTCGCGCTCGGCTTGATGGGCGCGCCGGCGGAAGCCGCCGCATGCGAGACCACGACCACCAAGACGGTCAGCACCACCGGGGCCAAGGCAACTGGACGCACGACATCGTGCTCAAACAGCACCTCATGGACGGCGTATGGCACGCTCTTCGACACCAAAGCAGACTCACACAGCGTGCAAATCCAGATCGTCGTCAACAACAGCAAGGGCAAGCCTGACATCTACTACGTGCGGCACTCCAAGGGCGCGAACACGTCCACTCCGTGGAGCATCAGCATCCCTAAGAGCTCATCTCAAAAGCCATCGGCATGCTTGGCCAGGTGCTTGTAGCAGATGAGGATGCAGGCGATGCCGAGCATGGCCAGGAAGGTGGAGGCC